>NZ_QTQH01000009.1:0-263567 GCF_003853805.1 Burkholderia sp. Bp8994 | reverse complement strand
GCGGTCGCCTGCTGCTCGCGCGACGTCGCCGCGATTTCGGCGACCGACGTCGTCACCTGCAGCGACGACTGCTGCGCGCGCGCGACCAGCTCGGTCAGCTCGTCGGCCATCCGGTTGAAGCCCGTCTCGAGCGTGCCGAATTCATCGCGGCGGCGCAGGTCGAGGCGGCGCGTCAGGTTGCCGGTACGCATCACGTCGTGCACCTCGACGAGCCGCGTCATCGGCACGGTGACGGAACGGTACAGCCCGTAGCCCAGCCCCAGCGCGGACAGCAGCACGATCGCCAGCGCGGTCGCGAGCACGACCTCGGTGTCCTGCACGGATTCGCGGATCAGCTTCGCGGACTGGTCGGCGAACTTGCGGTTCTCCTGCACCAGGATATTCGCGTTGCGCACGACCTCGGCCCATGAAGGCTGCACCTTCGCATAGGCGGCGACGGCCTCTTCGCGCGACACGCGACTCTTCTGCACCGCGTCGTTCAGCAGCGGCAGGTAGCGGTCGAAGGCGCCTCGAAACGTCGCGAAGCGCTGGCGGTCGTCATCGCGGAACGTCGTGTTCTGGTAGTCGACCGACAACGACTCGACCTCCTTGAGCGCCTCGCCGATCTTCGCGAAATCGCGCTGCACGAGTTCGGGATCGGTGTCGACGAACGTCGCCTGCTGCAGCGCCGTGAACGATTCGTTGACCGCGCCGCGCAGCGACGCCGCGAGATAGACGCCGGGCAGCGAATCGCGTTCGATGCTGACGGCTTCGCTGTTGATCGCGCGCAGGCGCTCGTAGGACACGCCGGCCATCACCAGCATCAGCACGAACAGCACGCCGAAGCTGATCAGGATACGGTTGCCGAGCGTCAGCCGGGCGGCGCCGCTCGTCGTGTGCAGGCTTTCATTGGTCGCGCGGGGCGTCACGGTGGCCATGTTCGTTATGGGCTTTCTAAAATCAGCGTTGAAAAAATCCGCGCCCGCCTGCGCGCCGGACGGCGCGCCACGAGCGCATCGGGGTCTGCGGGCAACGCGGCACCGGCGGGCCGCGCCGCGAAATCATCGCTCCGCTTGTGCCGGCAGCCGAAGCGCGACCATGAAGCCGCGCGCCGTATTGCGCATCAGGATCTGGCCGCGATGCCGCGCGGCCGTCGCGCGGACGAACGCAAGCCCGAGGCCGAAGCCGCCGCGCGCCGCGCCATGCGCGGATTCGAGCCGCACGAACGACTCGGTCGCGGCCGTGCGCTGCTCGGGCGCGATGCCGGAGCCGGCGTCCTCGACGCCGATCAGCCAGGCACCGTCATCGTCGCTCAGCGTGCAATGCACGTCCGTACCGGCCGGGCCGTATTTCAGCGCGTTGTCGATCAGGTTCGCGACCGCGCGCGTGAGCATCATGCGGTCGCCCATCGTCACGCACTCGGTGCCGGGCACGTGGGCAACGACCCGGCTGCCGAATCCGGCCGCCTTCTCCCACAGCTGGTCGACCGCGTCGAGCACGATCTCATTGAGGCTCAGGACCTCGTGCGCGCGGCGTTCCGACTGCGCGCGGGTCAGATGGATGAAGCCGTCGGCGAGCGCGAGCGCGCGCCGGGCGTGGCCGGCAATGCGCTCCATGATCGCCGGCATGTCGCCGTGCTCGGTCCGGTAGACCTCGAGCAGCGCGAGAATCGAGGTCTGCGGCGAGCGCATGTCGTGCGACAGGAAATCCAGTGCTTCGTCGCGCTGCCGCGACATCAGGTACGAATTCGAGTGATAGCGGATGCGCGCGGTCAGCTCCATCGCGTCCGGGAGCTTCACGAGATAGTCGTTCGCGCCGGCGATGAACGCCTCGCGCTTGACGATCGGCTCTTCCTTCGCCGACAGCACGATGATCGGCACGCGTGCGGTGTCGGCGTTCGCGCGCCACGCGCGAACGAGGTCGAGGCCGTCGATGTCCGGCATCACGAGATCCTGCAGGATGACCGTCGGCTTCACGTCGCGCGCGACCGCCATCGCCCGGTGTGCGTCGGTGCACACATGCAGGTCGATATCGTGCTCGCTGCGCAGCGCGCGACGGATCACCTCGCCGACGAACGGCTGATCGTCGACGAGCAGAACCGATAGCCCCGATTCGAGACAATCCGGCGCATTTTCACCGCTGGATTCTTTCATAAATACCGTTTCAAACGCCAAATCTCCAATTGATTCTTTCATAGGAGTTGTTTATCCGACTTGGACGCCATCTTAAAACATGGCGGCAGAGAAATCCGCCTGTGTTGCCGAACTGGCCTGTCGGCATTGCCTCGCGGGGATCCGAACGCCGAATTCACCCCGACGACGGTCGCATTACCTCCGCGCGCTTTCTCTCAATAAAGATAACCGGCTGATTCTAAATGAAATTAGAACACAGCATCTATCTCCTTCCGGTTTAGTTTTGCCAAATATGGTGAGAGAGCGGAATTCAGATAAATCAGATCATTTCCTGGCGCGAAAGACGACAACGTTTGCGAAGCCGCCGCCATGAGGTTTGCATGCGCTGCAAGGCCGCCCGTCGAACGTATCGGGACCGGATTTCGATGCGACGGAATGGGGAAGGTGGAGAGGAGAAAAGCGCGCGCCGCCACCGGATCGGCCGCGACGCGGCACGCATCGAACGCCGCCGGCCGGCGCCGGTGGCGCAGCAAGGCGGCCGTGCGCTCACGCCCGACCGCGCGGCCGGTTACCCGCGCGCGTGCTGCGCGGACACTTCCTGCAGGTCGAGATCGCGCTCGACCATGTGCAGCATCTCGTCGTGAATGCGGCCCGTACGATGCAGGCGCAGCAGCTCCGCGCGCCCGGCCTTGATCGCGGCCAGCACGACGTCGTAGTGCGCGACGCGGACCTCCGCCGGATATTCGGGCTCGTTCTTCGCCCGCTCGGTCAGCTCCGCACGATACGTGTATTGCTCCAGCAGGCGCGGATGAATCACGTTGCCGCTGTCGTCGCGCACCAGCGGCTGGATCGCCGCGAGCTGCGCTGCCTCGATATGCGCCCACGTCTGCGGCTCGGTCAGGTGATGCGCGGCGCGCTCTTCGCGTTGCGGCAGGCGCAGCAGCCGGATCAGCGGCCCGATGGTCGTGCCCTGCAGCAGCACGGTGACGAGGATCACCGCGAACGACGCGACCAGGATCACGTCGCGGCCCGGCAGCGCCTCCGGCAACGACAGCGCGATCGCCAGCGTCACGACCCCGCGCATGCCGGCCCAGCTCATGACCGTCGCGGCCTTCCAGTCGGGCGCGCCGCCGCGCCGCACGATCCCGCGCACCGGCCACTTCAGCACCTCGACGGCATAGATCCACACGAAGCGCGATACGATCACGGCCGCCAGCACCGCGAGCACGGCCGGCATCATCGTGGCGAGCACCTGCTCGAAGCCGCCGAGCCGGTGGATCGCGCCGCGCAGCGACAGCCCGATCAGCACGAACACCAGCGCTTCGAGCAGGAACACGATGACCTGCCAGAACGCGGTGCCGCGCGTGCGCACGGCCGCCGAGAACACCTCGTGCTGATGCCAGCCGACGATCATGCCGGTCGTGACCGTCGCGATCACGCCCGACACCTCGGCCATCTCGCCCGCGATGTATGCGATCCAGCCGGCGATCACCGCGACGGTGACCACCAGGTAGTCGTCGTCGAGCAGCTTCAGGAACCACACGACGAGCTTGCCGACCAGGAAGCCGACCACGACGCCACCGAGCCCGAGTTCCGCGAAACGCACGACCGCGTGCTCGAGGCTGAACGCGCCCGTCAGCGCGGCGGCGACCGCGAAGCGGAACAGCACCAGGCCCGCCGCGTCGTTCAGCAGGCTCTCCCCTTCGAGCAGCACCATCAGACGGCGCGGCAGCGCGACGCGTTCGAGCACCGCCTTCGCGGCCACCGCATCGGGCGGCGACACGATCGCGCCGAGCGCAAAGCACGCGGCCCACGGCAGCGACGGCACGACCCAGTGCACGGCGAAGCCGACCGCGAACGTCGTGAACACCACCGCGCCGATCGCGAGCAGCAGGATGCCGCCCACATTGCGCTTGAACTCTTCCCACACGGTGAAATACGCGCCGTCCATCAGCAGCGGCGGCAGGAACACGAGCAGCACGAGCTCCGGATCGAGGTTGATCGGCGGCAGGCCGGGAATGAACGCGATGCCGATGCCGCCGATCAGCAGCGCGGCCGCTGGCGGCAACCGCAACCGCTTGGCGATGTATTCGAGCGCAACGATCGCGAGGAATGACAACAGAACCAGCTTGAATGCCGAGACGGGGGACATGAATCGACCTCGTGAGGAATGAATGCGCACGCCAGCCGGTGTCGTACCCCGGTTGGCCATTTCGCGCGATTACATCACGATGCGATGCGTGCAGTCGAGCGCGTTCGGCCGGCGCGGCCCGCATTGCCACGACGATGGCGCACGGCGGACATCGCCGCGATCCGTCGGTGTGCGCCGAAACGAAAACGGCACGCGGGCCGGCGCGATGCGCCCGCCCGCGTGCCGTCATGCGGCGCCTCTCGCGCTAGCGGCGCCGCACGACCATCAGGCGCGGCTCGGTCATGTCCTCGATCGCGTAGCGGATCCCTTCGCGGCCGAGCCCCGAATCCTTCACGCCGCCATACGGCATGTTGTCGACGCGGAACGACGGCACGTCGTTGATCACGACGCCGCCCACCTCCAGTTCGTCCCATGCGCGCTGCGCATGCGCGAGCGAATCGGTGAACACGCCCGCCTGCAGGCCGAAGTCGCTGTCGTTGACGCGCGCGAGCGCATCGTCGAAGCGCTCGAACTTCTCGAGGATCGCGACCGGACCGAGTGCCTCCTTCCGGTAGAGGTCCTGTTCGCGGCCGACGTTTTCCAGCAGCGTCGCCTCGAACATCGCGCCGTCGACCTTGCCGCCCGCGACGATCTTCGCGCCCGCCGCGACGGCCGCATCCATCCAGCCCGACAGGCGGCGCGATTCGGATTCCGAGATCATCGGGCCGACGAACGTCGACGGATCCTTCGGATCGCCCATCTTCAGCGAACGCGTCTTCGCGACCAGCTTGTCGCGCAGCGCGTCGTACAGGTCCGCATGCACGAGGATCCGCTGCACGCCGATACAGCTCTGGCCCGACTGGTAATACGCGCCGAACGCGAGACGCTCGACCACGTAGTCGAGCTGGTCGTGCTGGTCCGCGTCGACGATCGCCGCCGCGTTGCCGCCGAGCTCCAGCACGACTTTCTTCTTGCCGGCCTTCTCCTTCAGCGCCCAGCCCACGGCGGGCGAGCCCGTAAACGACAGCAGCCTGAAGCGCTCGTCGGTCGTGAACAGGTCCGCGCCGTCGCGATGCGCGGGCAACACCGAGAATGCGCCCTTCGGCAGGTCGGTTTCGGCGAGCACCTCGCCGATGATCAGCGCGCCGATCGGCGTGCGGCTCGCGGGTTTCAGCACGAACGGACAGCCAGCGGCCAGCGCCGGTGCGACCTTGTGCGCGGCGAGGTTCAACGGGAAGTTGAACGGCGAGATGAACGAGCACGGGCCGATCGGCACACGCCGCGTATAGCCGGTGTAGCCTTGCGCGCGGGCCGAGATCTCGAGGTTGATCACTTCGCCGTCGATGCGCACCGACTCCTCGGACGCGACGCGGAACGTATCGATCAGCCGCGTCACTTCGCCCTTTGAATCATTGATCGGCTTGCCGGCCTCGATGCACAGCGCCTCGGCCAGCTCGTCGAAGCGCTCGCGAAAGCGCGCGACACAGTGGTCGAGCACCGCCTGCCGCCTGTAGGCCGGCAACTCGCGCATCGGCTTCGCGGCGTCGACCGCCGCGCCGATGGCCGCATCGATCGCCTTCGCGTCGGCCAGCGCGACGCGTGTCGCGACCTTGCCGCTGAACTTGTCGGTGACTTCGAGATCGGTGTTCGCGTAGACGGCCTCGTTGGCCAGATAGTACGGATAGGTATCCTTCAGCATGGAACGCTCCTTCCGGTGAACGGCGGATTCAGAGTTGCGCCGACAGGCGCTTGATTTCGCGGTTGAGCACGCGCTCGTTGTCCGAATAGTCGATCGGCACGTCGATCACGTGCACGCCCGGCGTCGCGAAGCAGTCGCGCAGCAGCGGCCCGAGATCGTCGGCCGCTTCGACGCGATGCCCGTGCGCGCCGTAGCTCTGCGCATACGACACGAAATCGGGGTTCTTCAGCGTCATCGCGAAATCGGGGAAGTTCATGTTTTCCTGCTTCCAGCGGATCATCCCGAACGCATCGTCGCGCAGGATCATCACGACGATGTCGAGCTTCAGCCGCACGGCCGTTTCGAGTTCCTGCGAATTCATCATGAAGCCGCCGTCGCCGCAGACGGCGATCACCTTGCGCTGCGGATGCACGATCTTCGTCGCGATCGCCGACGGCAGGCCGGCGCCCATCGACGCGAGCGCGTTGTCGAGCAGCAGCGAGTTCGGTTCGTGCGCGCGCCAGTAGCGCGCGAACCAGATCTTGTACATCCCGTTGTCGAGACAGACGATCCCGTCGACCGGCAGCGCGTTGTACAAGTCGTTCACGATCCGCACCGGGTACATCGGGAAGCGCGGATCGTGCTGGCCCTTCTCGAGGTGCGCGTCGAAATGCGCCTTGATCATCTTGAAGCGCTCGAAATCCCAGTGCGATTGCGGCGTCACCGCTTCCTTCATCTGCCACACCGCGTTCGCGATGTCGCCGACCACTTCGATCTGCGGGAAGTAGACGGGATCGACCTGCGCGCCGAGGAAGTTCACGTGGATCACGGTCTTGTCGTCCGTGCGCATGAAGAACGGCGGTTTCTCGATCACGTCGTGGCCGACGTTGATGATGCAGTCCGCGTGCTCGATCGCGCGGTGCACGAAGTCGCCGTCGGACAGCGTCGCGTTGCCGAGCCACAGCGGATGCGTTTCGTCGATCACGCCCTTGCCCATCTGCGTCGTGAAGAACGGGATGCCCGTCTTGTCGACGAATTCGAGCAGCATCTTGCAGGTCGTCTTGCGGTTGCCGCCCGCGCCGATCATCAGCAGCGGGTGACGCGCGGCCTGGATCGCGTCGACCGCGTGCGCGACCGCCTTCTCCTCCGCCACCGGCCGCCGGCTGTAGCTGCGCGGAATCGGCTTGCCGTCGCCCTCCTCGTGCGCGATGTCTTCCGGCAGTTCGAGGTGCGCGGCGCCCGGGCGCTCCTCCTCCGCGCGGCGGAACGCCTCGCGCACCGCCGACGGAATGTTGCCGATCGACACGATCTGCCGCGTGAACTTCGTGAGCGGCTGCATCATGTCGACGACGTCGACGATCTGGAAGTGGCCCTGCTTGCTGGACTTGATCGGCTTCTGCCCCGTGATCATCAGCATCGGCATGCCGCCGAGCTGCGCATACGCGGCGGCCGTCACGAAGTTGGTCGCGCCCGGCCCGAGCGTCGCGAGACACACGCCGGTGCGGCCCGTCAGGCGGCCGTAGGTGGCGGCCATGAACCCGGCCGCCTGCTCGTGCCGGGTCAGCACGAGCTTGATCTTCGAGCGCCGCAGCGATTCGAGCAGATCGAGGTTTTCCTCGCCGGGAATGCCGAACACGTACTCGACGCCTTCGGCTTCCAGCGCCTTCACGAACAGATCCGATGCTTTCATGGGGGACTCTCGGTTGATGCCGCCTGGCCGGCTTACGGGCGCGCGACGTTCAGAACGCGCGCCGGCCTACGGCACGCGGACGCTTTACCTACTGGACACTGACCACGGCACTGCCCGCCGTGCAACGCACAGCGGCGCCTCCCTGTGCAGGAGGACAAACGGATTCACCCGCGCGCGGCAAGCACGCGCGGGCGGCAAGGACGTTTTTGATTGTAGACGGATTCGCGGAATTCCGACTTCGGCCGAATGGCCGGGTCCGGCCGCGCGAAAGGGTCGGCCTGACGGCCAATTCGACCTCAAGCGGCGCGCGCGGCCCTATCGTCGGGGGCAAGCCAATTTCATTCATCGAACCTGTGAACCATGGTTGACATGCCGAGATCCATGCCCTACAGTGCCCCTACGTTCAGTATCCGGACCACCGATGTCTTCGACGCGTGGTTTGCCGGCCTGCAGGATCGCGTCGCCAGGCGGCGCATCCAGGCCCGCATCGACCGCCTGTCGATGGGCACTCCGGGCGCCTGGAAATCCGCCGGCTCGCCCGTCGTCGAAATGCGTATCGACCACGGCCCCGGTTATCGCGTCCACTACGTCAGGCGCGGAACGATATGGGTGATCCTGCTCTGCGGCGGCGACAAGTCGACGCAACAGGCGGACATCCGCGCCGCCCACGCGATGCTCGAGCGGCTCGATCTGGAGTAACCGATGGACAAGATCAAGACCCGGCCGTGGGATTCGGCCGAACACCTGAAGACCGACGACGACATGGCCGACTACTTCGAGGCCTGCCTGCAGGAAGCCGGCGACGACCCGGCCTTCATCGCGCATGCGCTCGGCGTGATCGCCCGCGCGCGCGGCATGTCGCAGGTCGCGCGCGACGCGGGCCTGTCGCGCGAAGGGCTGTACAAGGCGCTGTCGCACGACGGCAATCCGAGCTTCGGCACGATCCTGAAGGTGATCAAGGCGCTCGGCCTGCAACTGCACGGCGCGAAAGCGCACGCGTGATGCGGCGGCACACGATGCCGCGCCACATGCTCGACGCTCGGGGCCGCATCAATGCAGCCACTCCGCGGCCCAGCGCGGCACCAGCGACACCAGATACAGCCCGAGCCCGATCAGCCCGCCGACCAGCGTGCCGTTGATGCGGATGTACTGCAGGTCCTTGCCGATGTTCAGCTCGATCTGCCGCGACATCTCGCGCGCATCCCAGTTGCGCACCGTGTCGCGGATGTGACGCATCAGGAAATCCGCGAAATCCGGCGCCATCTCGTGCACGGCCTTCTCGATGTGCTCGTTCAGCGACGCGCGCAGCGCCGGGCTCTCCGCGAGCCGCGCGCCGAGCCAGCCGCCGAGCGTCGCGGCCTGCCGGTGCAGCGTCGAATCGGGCCGTGCGAGATCGGCCTTCAGCCATGCGCGCAACTGGTCCCACAGATCGCGCACGTAGTCGTTGAACGCGTCACCATCGCGGATGTAGCGCTTGATCTCGTCGCCCTTCGCGATGAACGCCGGGTCGTGCTTCAGCCGCTCGGTCAGCCGCACGACCGTGCGGTCGAAGCGCTGCCGCAGCTCGTGTTCGGGATCGGCCGCCACGCCCTCGAGCACGCTGCTCACCGCGCTCGCCAGCATGCGCGCGCCGTTCTCGCCGAACCACTGCGTCGGCATGATCTTCTCGATCTTCGGGTATTGCGTCTTCAGCCATTCGACGATGAAGCCCGCGATCACCTCGCGGTTCTCCTCCTTGTCGAGCACGTCGACCACCTGTTCGATCGCGTCGTCGAGCAGCGCCTGGTGGCGGCCGTCCTTCGTCAGCGTGTCGAGGATCGCGCCGGCCGATTGCGACAGGTCGATCCGGTCGATCACCGCGCGGAACGCGTCGTGCACGAACGACTGGATCCGCGCGTCGTCGGTCATGTCGAGCGCGAAGCTCATCAGCTTCGTCACGTAGCCGCCGAGCGCGTCGGTGTTCGCGGGCTCGCCGAGCCATGCGCCGAGCTTCTGCGCGGGATCGTGCTGGCGGATCTGCGCGGCGAGCGCGTCGGGGCCGAGGAATTTCTCGCGCACGAACACCGCGAGGTTGTCGGCGATCTTGTCCTTGTTCTTCGGGATGATTTCGGTGTGGCGCGACACGAACGGGATCGGCACGCGGCGGAACAGCGCGACGACCGCGAACCAGTCGGCGAGCGCGCCGACCATCGCAGCCTCGGCCACCGCCTTGAAGCCGTCGACCCACGGGCCGCGCGGCAGCAGGATCGTCGTGACGAATACCGCGACGGCGGCCAGCAGCAGCCAGAGCGCGCGGCGCTTGCTGCGTTTCAGTTCGAGGGCTTTGTCTGTCGTCATGGGCGACCGGTGAAACGGCAATGCCGCTAATATGCACCGATCGCCGGCCCGCGACAAACCCGAGCGCATTGCGCGCGCCGGGAATGTTGTCCCGAACGGGTTTCCTCCTGCGTTTGAGCGATCCGACGCGAACACGGCCGCCCCGGCCGCATTCGCGCGTTGCCTCAGAGAAACGTCTTCAGGTTCACCGCCGGATCGGCAAGCTTCGCCGGATCGGGCACGGCCCCTGCCGCAATCAACCGCCGCGACGCGCCGATGTCGCGCCCCAGGTTCGCCGCGGCCACCGCGACGATCTTCCCGTCGTCGCCCAGCCCGAACACCGTGAACGGCCCGCTCGCGGGATCGCCGCGCACGACGGTCGTCCGTTCGCTGCCGAACAGCCCGAGCATCTGCAGGTTGCAGTCGTACTGATCGGACCACAGCCAGGGCAGCTCGGCATAGGTTTCGTCCGCGCCGAGCAGGTTCGCGGCCGCGACGGCCGGCTGGTTTTCCGCGACCTGCCACGACTCGATCCGTACGTGGCGACCGAGCAGCGGATTGAAGTGCATCGTCACCTCGCCGGCGGCGAAGATCGCGCGATCGGCCGTCCGGCATCCCGCATCGACACGGATCCCGTTGTCGACCTCGAGGCCGGCCGCCTGCGCGAGCTCGACATTGGGCACGACGCCGATCCCGACTACCACGATATCGGCCGGCACGTCGCCGCGATCGGTCTCGACGATCGCGCCGCCGCCCGGGGCGCGGCGAATCGCGCGCGGCAGCGTCGCCATCTGGAAGAGCACGCCGCGCGCGTCATGCAGTTGCCGCGCATACGCGCCGACGACTTCCGGCAACGCACGCTGCAGCAGGCGCGCAGCCGGGTCGATCACCGTCACGTCGCAACCGAGCTGGCGCGCCGCGGCCGCCACTTCGAGGCCGATGAAGCCGCCGCCGAGCACCGCCACGCGACGCCCCGGCGCGAGCTGCGCGCGCAACGCACGCGCGTCGGCCACGGTGCGCACGTAATGCGGGACGACGCCTTCGTCGACCGGCCCGCCGAACGCACGCACGCGCGAACCGGTCGCGAGCACGAGCCGCGTGTACGGCACCGTCGCATCGTTATCGAGCCGCACACGCTGCGCGGCGCGGTCGATCGCGTCGACGCGCGAGCCGAGCCGCAACTCGATGCGCTGCGCGTCGTACCACGCGGCGTCGCGGATGAACGCGCGCTGCTCGCCGCCGTCCGACAGCAGCGCGTCCTTCGACAGCGCGGGCCGGTCGTACGGCAGCTCGCGCTCCGCGCCGATCATCACGATGCGTGCGTCGGCGTCGCGCGCGCGCAGCGCCTCGGCCGTACGCCGCGCCGCGTGGCCGGCGCCGACGATCACGAACGGGTCAGCCGACATTGACTTCCACCTGCCCGTCGACGATCCGGATCGGATAGGTCCGCACCGGCTCGGTGATCGGCGCGCATTTCGGCGCACCCGTGCGAATGTCGATCAGCCCCTGGTGCAGCGGGCATTCGACGCAGCCGTCTTCCACATAGCCTTCGGACAAGCGCGCGTGACCATGCGAACAGAGGTCATGCATCGCGAACAGTTCGTCGCCGATCCGGAACACCGCGATCGGCTTCTGGCCGGCGACGCGTGCCGCCGGTTCGTCTTCGGAGAATTCGTCGAATGTGCCCAGCGGGTGCCATTCGGCGAGGGTTGCTTCGGTCATGTCGTTTCCTTGGCTGTCGGATCGGTCAGATCGGGGTGGCGAGCAGCGTCTGCACGCGCGACGTGTCGTAGATCACGCGCTTGGTCTTGTAGCGCAGCCCGTCAGGCGTGCGCACGACCGTGTCGTAATACTTGCCGGCCTGGTACACGTTCGATTCGCCGTTGCTGCGCGTCTGCACGACCACGTAGTTGCTCTCGGTGTCGATCTCGCCGTCGCGTTCGGCGACGATCGTGAGGCCCGACGTCATGTGCCGGTACGTGTGCTCTTCGAAGATGTTCGCGTGCCGCAGCGACACCACGCGGTCGCGCAGCATCCGCTGGTTCGTGCAGTGGACGATCCCGACCGGCAGCCCGAGATCCGCGTTCTCCTTCGGCACGATCTCGTACGTGCAGTCCTCGGTGAACATCTCCGGCCAGCGTTCGAGCCGGTCGTTGTCGAGGTGGCCGATGTAGCGGTTCTGGAGCATGTAAATCTCGAACCACGTCTTCATGTCTTCCGTCAGGTTTTCCATCGTTCCGCGCTCCCGCTTCAATAGCCCATCAGCTTCTGATAACCGACCCAGAACTTGCGGATCAGGCTTTCGGTGATCACCGTGTCCTGCTGGTCAGGGTTGCCGCGCGACATCTCGATCACCGACGTCGCATCGGCGTCGCGCACCGTGCCGCGCTGCACGAGTTCGGTCGCCTCCGTGTCCTCCATCGAGATGTAGCCGGCCGGCCCGACGAGGTTCGCCTGCTTGATGCGCAGCGCGCGCAGCTCGGGCGTGTCGTCCGCGTAGCCGAAGAAGTGGAAGATCAGCTCGAAGTTGTCCGGCCCCTTCGGCAGGATCTGGCGCGCGACCAGCGTGTTGTGGATCTGCTGGATCACGAGCTGCGGGAAGATCGGCTGGATGTGGTTCGTGCAGTCCTCGTCGTATTCCGACACGAGATCGAGGATCGACTCGTCTTCGAGATGGAAACCCTCGTCGAACGAGCGGATGTTCTGCTGCTTGTACGCGGCCGACGTGTCGTCGCCCGTCTTCGTCACCGTGATGATGCTGTGCAGCCCGTGGTTCGCATCGGGAATCGAGCGCGCCTTCATCCCGACGCGGAAGATGTTGAAGGTCGTATGGAACAGGTGCAGCATGCTCGCGTGATACGGATCCTTCACGTTCTCCATGTACAGCTTCCAGTTCGACTTCGAATACTGGCGCGTGCAGCCGAGATACTCGATCGGCTTGTGGAAGATCCGGTCGATCCACGGACGCATCTGCTCGCCCAGGTATTCGGGCAGCGGCGCCACGTCGTCGCTGAAGGTTGCGAACACGAGCCCGCGATAGCTGTCGACGCGCAGCTTGCGCAGCCCGTGCTGCTTCGGGTCGAAGTCGGCCGGCATCCCGGTCATCCCCTTCTGGCCGCGCCGGAACGGCACGCCGAGCAGGTTGCCCTGGTTGTCGAAGCTCCACTGGTGGTAGACGCACGTGTGCGAGCTCGCGTTGCCGCGCGACTTGCGGCAGACCTGCGCGCCGCGGTGCGCGCAGCGGTTCACCCAGGCTGACAGCGTGCCGTCCTCGGTGCGCGTGACGACGACCGGCGTATCGCCGACGAACGTGCTCTTGAAGTCGCCGGCGTTCGGGATTTCCGCTTCCAGCGCGACGAAATTCCAGGTCGGCCCGCGGAAGATGCGTTCCTGCTCGCGATCGTAGACCGCGCGCGAGCTGAACACCTTGTACGGCACGCGCGAACCGTCTTCGTGCGGAAAGCGCACATCGGACGCGTCGTCACGCGTGGCGAATACGACGGGCGATTCTGTCTGCTCCATGTCGGACTCCTTGTGGTTCCGTTTCGTTGATTCCATGGAGCCGATTTTTGAAAAGCTAATATTCGGCGTCTATCCGGAAAGTGTGATTGCGGCGGCGCAATATCCACTTTCGGCGGATTTCTGCGCTAGCATGGCGACACACGCGACCCGGCGCACGATCGCGACCCATTCGTCGGATCGAAGCGCGCGTCCACACCAAGGCCGATGCCCATGTCCCCAACGTCGTTCGAGCCGCTTGCGCTGCGCGCGCACCGGCTGTTCGAATCCCGCGATCTCGACGAGACGCGCGAGCGGATCTCGCGCGTGATGCAGCCGCACGCGCTGCTGCCGAGCGGGCGCGTGCAAGGCGCATCGCATATGGATTTCGTCCGGCTCGGCGGCCTCGGGATCGGCACCATCGCGTTCGGCGACGCGATGCGCGTGCAGGTCGACGCCGTCGACGGCTATTACCTGCTGATGTTCTGCCTGTCCGGGCAGGCGGAAGTCCACGCGATGGGGCGCCGGCTCGGCGTCGACGGGCAGACGGGCGTGCTGTGCGCGCCCGGCGAGCGCTTCGACGCGGTGCTCTCCGCCGACTGCGAGCAGTTCGTGCTGCGCATCGATGCCGCGACCGTCGGCTCGCTGACCGGCGATCCGCGCGCGATGCTCGACCCCGTGCTGCACATCAGCGATGCCGCGCTCGCCGCGTGGCGCCAGCAGCTGATGCTCGTCGCCCGCTCGCCCGAGCTGCTCGAACGTGCGAATGCCAACCCGCGCGTCGCGTCGCAGCTCGAGCACCTGCTGATCGATCTGCTGATCGAAGGCCACCCGCCGTCGGTACCGAGCGCGCGCCTCGATCCCGCGCCGGGGTTCGTGCGGCGCGCGCAGGAGTTCGTGAACGCGCACTACGCGCAACCGCTGCAGCTCGCCGATATCGTCCAGGCCGCCAACGTGCCGGAGCGGACGCTGCGCGACGCCTTCCTGCAGTTCCGCGGGATGAGCCCGATGCAATACCTGCGCGCGACGCGGCTCGAGCATGCGCGGGAGTTGCTGCGCGGGTCGGCGTCCAAGCGACGGATCGCCGATATCGCGCTCGATTGCGGGTTCACGCACCTCGGGCGGTTCGCGATCGCGTACCGGGAGAAATTCGGCGAATCGCCGTCGGAGACGCTCGACGGGATGCGGTAGGCGGGTGCCGGGCTTGTCGGGCTCGGCTGCCTTGCTGCCTTGCTGCCTTGCTGCCTTGCTGCCTTAGCGCCTTACCGGCCTGATCGGCTCGCTGCGCGCCTGCATCTACGGCAAATGACATCGCATCGCGATGCCCTCTCCGCATTTGGCGTAGCGTGGTGAAATTGACCGTTAGTTGCAATTGATACGGAAACGGCCGGCCCTACGCCGCCGGCGCGATCATCGCCCGCGCGATCGCGCAGAACGCGGTCGTCGCGGCGCTTTCGCCGTGCAGCCGGCGGCTCATGATGATCGGCGACGTCGCCGTGGGTTCCGGCAGCCGCCGGTAGACGACGCCCTTCACGCGCACGCCTTCCACGCTTTCCGGCACCAGCGACACGCCCACCTGCGCGGCGACGAGCCCAAGCGCCGTCTGCAGTTCGCGCACCTCGTGCACGGCCGCGGGCACGAGCGCGCCGTCGCGCAGCGCGGACAACTGCTGGTCCGCGAAGCTCGGCCGCGGCGTGCTCGGATAGACGATCAGCGTCTCGTTCGCGATGTCCGCGAGCGTCAGCGGCCGGTCCGGATCGGCGAGCGGATGGCCGACCGGCAGCGCCGCGATCAGCTTTTCCTCGATCAGCGCCTCGCGCACGAGCTGGTCGTCGTCGAAGCGCAGGCGGCCGAACCCGACGTCGATCCGCCCGCCCTTCAGCGCGCCGAGTTGCTCGAGCGTGAACATTTCGATCAACGACAGCTCGACGTCCGGCTGCGCCTCGCGAAACGCGCGGATCACGTCCGGCAGCGCGCCATAGAGCGTCGACGGCACGAAGCCGATCACGATCCGCTCCGACAACTGCGCGAGCCGCCGCGTCAGCGGGCCGAGCTCGTCGGCCTGTTCGACGACCCGCGTCGCCTGCGCATAGAACACGCGGCCCGCGTCGGTCAGTTTCAGCGGCCGCGCGCCGCGCTCGAACAGCGGCAGCCCGACCTCGTCCTCGATCGCCTGGAGCTGGCGGCTCAGCGGCGGCTGCGTCATGTGCAGCCGCTCCGCGGCCCGCGTGATGTTCATCTCCTCCGCGACGGCGATGAAGTACCGGAGCTGGCGCAATTCCATTTCATGCCTCAAAGGTATGGAAGTAGTCGGAAAGAGTGTTGGACGACGCCGGGCGGGAATTCCTACCATGTGCACCAACAGGAGGAATCGCATGATAGCAACTGCCGCCACCATCGAACGCATCGAGACGCTGCTCGTCGACGTGCCGACGATTCGGCCCCACAAACTGTCGGTCGCCACGATGAATTGCCAGACCCTCGTACTGGTCCGCGTTCGATGCACGGACGGTATCGAAGGCGTCGGCGAGGCGACCACGATCGGCGGGCTCGCGTATGGCGAGGAGAGCCCCGAGAGCATCAAGGTCAACATCGACACCTACTTCGCGCCGCTGCTGCAAGGCATGGACGCGACACGTCCGGGCGCTGCGATGGCGCGTGCGCGCAAGCTGTTCCAGGGCAACCGGTTCGCGAAGTGCGCGCTCGAAACCGCGCTGTTCGATGCGCAGGCGCGCCGCCTCGGCGTGCCGCTGTCCGAGTTGTTCGGCGGCCGCACGACCGACGCGGTCGACGTCGCGTGGACGCTCGCGAGCGGCGACACGCAGCGCGACATCGCGGAAGCCGAGGCGATGCTCGACGCACGCCGCCATCGCGCATTCAAGCTGAAGATCGGCTCGAACGCGGTCGACGACGACGTCGCGCACGTGATCGCGATCAAGCGCGCGCTCGGCGAGCGCGGCGACGTGCGTGTCGACGTGAACCAGGCCTGGACCGAAACCGACGCGATCCGCGCCGGCGCACGACTCGCGGACGCCGGCGTGAGCCTCGTCGAGCAGCCGATCGCCGCAACCAATCGCGCGGGGCTGAAACGCCTCACGCAGCTCGCGCACATTCCGATCATGGCCGACGAGGCGCTGCACGGCCCCGTCGATGCGTTCGCGCTCGCACAGGACCGCGCGGCCGACGTGTTCGCGGTGAAGATCGCGCAGTCGGGCGGCCTGCTCGGCGCGGCGAGCGTCGCATCGATCGCGTCGGCGGCCGGCATCGACCTGTACGGCGGCACGATGCTCGAAGGCGCGGCCGGCACGATGGCGTCCGCGCAACTGTTCAGCACGTTCGGCTCGCTGAAATGGGGCACCGAGCTGTTCGGCCCGCTGCTGCTCACCGAGGAAATCCTCGTCGAGCCGCTGCGCTACCAGGATTTCAAGCTGCACCTGCCGGCGACACCCGGCCTCGGCATCACCTTCGACTGGGCCCGCATCGAACGGATGCGACGCGACGCCCGCTGATCCCGCACGACACGACAACCGAAACCGGAGACACAGATGAACAAGCAAGCCATCGACGCCCTGCTGAAAACCTTCGACGACGCCGCGGAAAAGCCCGGCAATCCGCGCGTGCGCGCGATCGTCAACCGGATCGTGAAGGACCTCTGCTACACGATCGAGGATTTCGACGTGCAGCCGAGCGAGTTCTGGACCGCGCTCAACTACCTGAACGAAGCCGGCCGTGAATTCGGGCTGATCGCCGCGGGCCTCGGCCTCGAGCGCTTCCTCGACGTGCGGATGGACGAGGCCGAGGAGAAGGCCGGCTTCCACGGCGGCACGCCGCGTACGATCGAAGGGCCGCTGTATGTCGCGGGCGCACCGGAATCGGTCGGCCATGCGCGTCTCGACGACGGCACCGATCCGGGCCAGACGCTGATCATGCGCGGCCAGGTGCTCGGCCAGGACGGCACGCCGCTCGCGAATGCGCTCGTCGAGGTATGGCACGCGAACCATCTGGGCAACTACTCGTACTTCGATCAGTCGCAGCCGGCGTTCAACCTGCGCCGCTCGATCCGCACCGACGCCGAGGGCCGCTACAGCTTCCGCAGCGTGCTGCCGGTCGGCTACAGCGTGCCGCCGGGCAGCAAGACCGAGCAACTGCTCGACCAGCTCGGCCGCCACGGCCATCGTCCGGCGCACATCCACTTCTTCGTTTCCGCGGACGGATATCGTAAGCTGACGACGCAGATCAACATCGAAGGCGATCCGCATATCTGGGACGACTTCGCATTCGCGACCCGCGAAGGGCTGATCCCGAAGATCAGGCAGGCCGAGGGTGCGGAAGGCAAACCGTATGGCGTCGACGGGCAGTTCGCGCTGATTGACTTCGATTTCTCGCTGCTCAAGGACAAGCAGGACGTGCCGGCGAGCGAAGTCGAACGGGTGCGGGCGCAGGCCTGAGCGGCCGTCCCGTTCGCCGAATCGACAACAAGGAGCGCAGGATGCTGTTTCATGTGGAAATGACCGTCCGCCTGCCGGCGGACATGGATCCGGTCAAGGCGGCCACGCTGAAGGCCGAAGAGAAGGCGATGTGCCAGCGGCTGATGAACGAAGGCGTCTGGCGGCATCTGTGGCGGATCGCGGGGAAGTATGCGAACGTCAGTATTTTCGACGTCGAAAGCGTGCAGCAGCTGCACGACCTGTTGAGTCAGCTGCCGTTGTTTCCGTATATGGAGATGGAAGTGCGGGCGCTGTGCCGGCATCCTTCTTCGGTGCGGGAAGATGATCGGTAAGAAGTGAATGTGAAGCGCGGCGTTATCGAACGGCCGCGCGAAGCACGGCCCCGGGCGGCCGGCGATTTTCTCGCCGGTCGCCCGTGACGTTTTGCACAGCCGCCGGGTTCAGGTGGCGCCCCGCGTCACGACGATACAGTGACGATCACCGCTCGCTCGCCAGATGCGCCGCGAACCCGACCGTCCCCGGCGCGATTTCCGCCTTCAGCGTCAGCGCCGGAATGTCGTAGTCGCCCGCGTTCTGTCGCCGGAACGGAATCGGCTGCGCGGTCCACAGTTCGTCGAGACGCTTGCCGAGCGCCGCACGCGTTGCGTCGAAGCGCTCATCGTTCATCTTTCCCGTCCGGTAAATCACGAACGGCGGCAGCACGTCGAACCCCGGGTAGTACAGAATCCCGTGCTGGATCGGGAACAGCACGTCGTCGATCGGCCCGTTGATGCCGCGCGCGCTGTAATGCGACTCCCAGCCGCCCGTCGTGACGATCACCATCGCCCGTTTGCCCGCCAGCGAACCTTCGCCGTAACGGTCGCCCCAGTGCAGGTCGGAATGCTCGCCGACGCCGTATGCGAAACCATACGCATACACACGCTCGACCCAGCCCTTCATGATCGCCGGCATCGAGAACCACCACAGCGGGAACTGCAGGATCACCGCATCGGCCCACTTCAGCTTGTCCTGCTCGCGCGCGATGTCGTCGCGCTGCGTGCCCGTCTCGAACGCATGCTTCGAATCGAGCGCAGGATCGAAACGCGCGTCGGGTGCACGGACGGTCACGTCGTCCGCGTCGAACGCGGCCTTCCAGTTCATCGCATACAGGTCCGTCACCTGCACGCTATGACCCGCCGCTTCGAGATGCTCGACGGCAAAGTCGCGCAGCGCGCCGTTCAGCGAACGCGGCTCCGGATGGGCATAAACGATCAGCACATTCATGTTCGTCACTCCGTTGATTGAATGACTGCAGGATGACGTCGCCGAAGGTATATTGGAAATGAATTCCCGATATTCCAGGTATAGCCGTGAACAATCTCAGACGACTGGATCTGAACCTGCTGGTCACGCTCGACGTGCTGCTTGCCGAGCACAACGTCACGCGGGCGGCCGAGAAACTGAACATGTCGCAGCCGTCGGTCAGCGTGCAACTGCAGAAACTGCGCGACCTGTTCGGTGATCCGCTGTTGCTGCCGGGGCCGCGCGGAATGCGGCCGACCGCGCGGGCGGAAACGCTGCGCGAGCCGCTGCGAGATGCGCTCGAAGCAGTCGAACGCGCGGTGCTGACGGCCACGCCGTTCGATCCGGCAACCGCGACGAACACGTGGCGCGTGGCCGCAACCGACTATGGCGAATCGACGATCGTGCTGCCCGCGCTGAACAGGCTGCGCTCGGCCGCGCCCGCGACGCGCCTCGCCGTCGTCGAACTCGTGCCGCCGCGCATCGAGCAGGACGCCGAGCGAAACGGTATCGACCTGGCCTTCCACACGACAGACGGTTCGCCGGAAGGGATGCGGCGTCTGCCGCTGTTCGTCGAGCGTTACGTGCTGGTCGGCCGCGCCGGTCATCCGAAACTCAAGCGCCGCCCGACGCTCGCGCAGTTCGGCGCACTGGAACACGTGATCGTGTCGCCCGACGGCGGCGGCTTCTTCGGCGTGACGGACGAAGCGCTCGCCAAAGCCGGCGCCACGCGGCGCGTGGTGCTGTCGGTGCCGCATTTCCTGTTCGTGATGACGGCCGTCGCCGGCACGGACCTCGTCGCGATGCTGCCCGAGCGGCTGGTGCGCAATACGCCCGCATTGCGCGTCGTGGAGGCGCCGGTCGAGGTACCCGGCTACGAGATGTCGATGCTGTGGCACGAACGCGTGCATCGCGATCCGGCGCATCGATGGTTGCGGGAGACGATCGCCGCGTCGGTGTAGATCGCCAGACGAGCGGTCGGCACAGTGAGGCCATCGCGAGGTTCCGAGACATGACGTGCGCAGCGCGATGCAGCGAAGAGCACGGAGCAGAAACGCGCTTCTTGCCAATGCGGCTTCATGCGTCGGCCGCCCTTGCCGGTCGCCCTTGCCGGTCGCCCGAATCCGCTCACCCGAATCCCGGTCGCCGCACGAACACATTCATTCAGTACTTGAAACCGCCTCGAACACTGTATATATTTACAGTGCTTTTGTACCATTTGACCCGAATTCCGTCACCCATGACGGACGGACTTTTGTGAGGCGACCATGTTCCAGTCATCCGCATTCGATCCCGAGCAACCCGGCTTCAACCCCGTCCACTTCGAGCGTGCCGCGCGGCAAGCGGTCGTCGATCTCCAGCGTGTCGTCGGCGGCCCTGCGCAGCGGGCGCTCGGCTTGCGGCGCCGCAGCCATCCGGCCGCCGTCCGCACGATGAGCTGGCAGGCGCTGCTGAATGTCGAGGAGCTGGCGTTCTCGAACACCGGCTTCCTGAACCGCAACGATCCGATGGTCGTCGACGCCTTCATCCGGCTGCGCGACAGCCGGATGGTCGCCGCGGACGTCGAGGAAGCCGTCGACTGGAAGCGCGACGACGACGATCTGCCCGCCGTCTATCTGATCGTCAAGGCGATGCTGGAAGCGGAAGAGCGCGAGACACAACGCGTCGAGATGGAGTGACGGCGGCGCCTCGCGCGCCGTACCGTTACAGCCGCGCCGCGAGCCGCGCGCCCTGATCGATCGCACGCTTCGCATCGAGCTCGGCCGCCAGCTCCGCGCCGCCGATCAGATGCACGGAGCGTCCGGCCGCCTGCAGCGGCGCGAACAGCGCGCGCTGCGACTCCTGCCCCGTGCACAGCACGATCGTGTCGGCTTCGATCAGTTCGTGATCGGTGCGCTGCTCGCCGTACGACACGTGCAGCCCGCGCGCATCGATCAGTTCGTAGTTCACGCCGCCGATCATCTTCACCTGCTTCATCTTCAGCGTCGCGCGGTGAATCCAGCCGGTCGTCTTGCCGAGCCCCTTGCCGAGCGGCGCGGCCTTGCGCTGCAGCAGCGTCACTTCGCGAGCGGGCGCCGCGACCTGCGCGCGCGTCACGCCGCCGCGCGTCGCGGCCGGATCGGTCACGCCCCACTCCGCCTTCCACTCTTCCAGATCGAGCGTCGGCGACTCGCCGTCCTGCACCAGATACTCGGCGACATCGAAGCCGATGCCGCCCGCGCCGACCACGGCGACCCTCCGGCCGACCGGCTGCCTGCCGGCGAGCACGTCGATATAGCTGAGCACGTTCGGCCCGTCCTGGCCGGGAATCTTCGGGTCGCGCGGCGCCACGCCGGTCGCGAGCACGATCTCGTCGTAGCCGCCCGCGATCAGTTCGCTCGCGTCGACGCGGCGGTTCAGGTGCAGGTTCACGCCGGTCAGCTCGACCTGACGGCCGAAGTAACGCAACGCTTCGTCGAACTCCTCCTTGCCCGGAATCCGCTTCGCCATGTTGAACTGGCCGCCGATCTCCGGCGCCGCGTCGAACAGGTCGACGTGGTGGCCGCGCTGCGCGAGCACGGTCGAGCATGCAAGCCCGGCCGGCCCGGCGCCGACCACCGCAATGCGCTTCGGCTGCTGCACGCGCGTATAGATCAGCTCGGTCTCGTGGCAGGCGCGCGGGTTCAGCAGGCACGACGCGATCTTGTTCCTGAACGCGTGGTCGAGACACGCCTGGTTGCAGCCGATGCAGGTGTTGATCTCGTCGGCGCGGCCCTGCGCGGCCTTGACGACGAACTCGGCATCCGCGAGCAGCGGGCGCGCCATCGACACCATGTCCGCGCAGCCGTCCGCAAGGATCTGCTCGGCCACTTCCGGCCGGTTGATCCGGTTGGTCGTCACGAGCGGAATGCCGACCTCGCCCTTCATCTTCTTCGTCACCCACGCGAACGCGCCGCGCGGCACCGACGTCGCGATCGTCGGCACGCGTGCCTCGTGCCAGCCGATCCCGGTGTTGATGATGGTCGCGCCCGCGCGCTCGACGGCCTTCGCAAGCTGCACGGTCTCGCTCCAGTCGCTGCCGTCGGGAATCAGGTCGAGCATCGACAGCCGGTAGATCAGGATGAAGTCGCGCCCGACCGCTTCGCGCGTGCGCTCGATGATCTCGATCGGCAGGCGGATCCGGTTCTCGTACGAACCGCCCCACTGGTCGGTGCGCTTGTTCGTATGCATCGAGATGAACTGGTTGATCAGGTAGCCCTCGGAGCCCATGATCTCGACGCCGTCGTAACCGGCCTCGCGCGCGAGCTGCGCACATCGGACGAATGCACGAATCTGCCGCTCCACGCCGCTTGCGCTGAGTTCGCGCGGCGCGAACGGCGAAATCGGCGACTTGATCTTCGACGGCGCAACCGCGAACGGGTGGTAGCCGTAGCGGCCGGTATGCAGGATCTGCAGCGCGATCTTGCCGTCGTCCGCATGCACGGCGTCGGTGATCACGCGATGGCGCCGCGCGCCGGCCGACGTCATCAGCGTGCCGCCGAACGGCTTGGTCCAGCCGGCCACGTTCGGCGCGAAGCCGCCGGTCACGATCAGGCCGACGCCGCCGCGCGCGCGTTCGGCGAAATAGTCGGCGAGCCGCGGCAGCGTCTTGCGGCTGTCCTCGAGGCCCGTGTGCATCGACCCCATCAGCACGCGATTCTTCAGCGTGGTGAAGCCGAGGTCGAGCGGCGCGAGCAGATGGGGAAAGGAGGTCGTCATGATGATCCAGCCGGTAAGCGATGCGTGTCATCGTAGGCCGCGCGCCGCCTTGAACGTGAGGGGGCAAACAGCCATAATGCTTGTCATTTCCGGCCAAATCGACATGACCTCCCCGTCTCGCAAGGATCACCTCGGGCTACGCCGGCCGACGATTCCGGTCGCCTATACGCGCCTGCTGCTGCAGGCGCTGGCCGCACGCGGCGTCGACCTGGCCGCGGTGCGCGCGGGCACCGGGCTGCGCGATGCGGTGTTGGCCGAACCGGACGCGCGCGTCGCGCCGTCGCAATGGGGCCGGCTCGTGCTCAACGCGATCGAGATCGGCGGCGATCCGGGCATCGGGCTGGCGTTCGGGCTGCTGCTGAAGCCGACCGTGCACGGCTTCCTCGGCTATGCGACGCTGACCGCGCGGGACATCCGGGAAGCGCTGGTCGTCACGCAGCGCTACTTCCGGATGCGCAACCGCCAATATCGGCTGACCTACGCGGAGGACGCGCACGGCGCGACGCTCGAGCTGCACGGCGTGCAGGCGAGCCCCGTGCTGCAGCATCACGTGATGTTCGAGTTCGTGCTGACGGGGCTCGCGCAGAACATCTCGCAGTGGTCCGGACGCGCGTCGCCGCCGATCGTGCTGCGCTTCACGTGGCCCGAGCCCGGTTATTTCGCGCGTTATCGCGACCAGTTGCCGCCGGTCGAATTCGGCTGCGCGGCGAACGCGCTGTGGATCGCGCACGACGTGCTCGACTGGCCGCTGCCGCTCGCCGACGAAGTCGCGCACCGGCAGGCGCTGGTGCAGGTCGAGCGCGAGTATGCGCAGGTACGCCAGGAGGAAGGCGATCTCGTCGAGCGCGTGCGTGCGGAACTGGCGCGAACGGCCGGCGACTATTCGAGCCCGGAGGCGCTCGCCGACGCGCTGCTGGTATCGACGCGCACGTTGCGGCGCCGGCTCGAGGACGCCGGGTCGAGCTATCGGCAACTGCTCGACGAAGCGCGGTTTCGCGACGCGAAGCAATTGCTCTGCGCGTCGGACCTCGACCTGAAGACGATCGCCGAACGGCTGCAGTTCACCGACCCGGCGAATTTCACGCGCGCATTCCGGCGCTGGGCCGGGCAGACGCCGAGTGCGTATCGGGAAGCGGCCGGCGCCCCGGCGAGCGAGTGAGCCGGAAAGCGCTCGCGCTCCGTCGCCCGCATCGCCGACGTGAAACGGAACCAAGCGCTGCCCGTCAATCGCCGACGAAGATCCACGCGCCGCCGTCGCCCTCACCCGCCTCGATCCGCACCTCGCCCGTCGCGGCGACGATCGCGTCGTACACGTCGTCCGTCACGCACACCACCGGCACCGCGATCGCATACAGCTCGGCGGCGACGATCGCGCCGATCGAGATGATCAGGTCGCGCTCCTTCAGCACGATCCCGACCGGCCCCGTGCCGTTGCGCACCGCTTCCGCGAGCACGCTGCTGCTCGAACTCGAGCCCTTCGCGTGCGGCATCACCATGATCCGGCCGGCGAGGCTCGCGCCCGCCTGCGGATGCCCGCGATCGACGATCCGCCCCGCCCCCGAGTCGTAGCCGCCCCAGAAGCTGAGCGGCTTGTCGAGCACGATCGTCTTCGCGCATGCGCTGCCCGGCACGAGCGTGTCGCCCGTCAGTTTCCCGATCGTTGCATCAGTCATCGAATCGCACCTTTCCTTCCAACGCGGAACGCACGCATTCGCGCATGCTGCCGTACGCCACCGTGACGCCGATGTTCGCGGGCGCATACGACGCCCACTTCCCCGAGTTGGTCATCACCAGGCCCGACAGCTGTTTCATGACCGGCGTGATGTACGTGCAGGTATCGACGACGATCTGGATGCCGCGCGCGTCGAACTTGCCGGCGAGCCCGAGCTCGCCCAGCTCCCACAGGATGAAGCGGCTCGTGTTCACGTAGAAATCGCACTTCGGCCGGCCGTCGAACTGATCGAGCAGCGCGTCGAGCGTGCGGAACTCGGCCAGCGAGAAGTGCGGCGTGCCGAGCGCAACCGCGACGAGCGCATCGCCGGCCGCGCCGTGGTTCAGCGTGCGGCGGATCTCGTCGAGATCGGCCATCGCGACATCGACCGTGCGCTGCGCCGCCCGCCCGTGCAACGCGGCGTCGAGCGTCGGCGCCTCGGGCGTGACGCCCACCGCATGGAACAGCGCAACCGCGCCGCTCGATGCGGCAGCCGCGCCGAGCGCCTTGAGTTCGTCTTCGGTGGTGTCCGCGGGCAGCCCGACGATCGCCGGCACGGTCGCGCCGGCGATCCGGCCGATCAGAAGCCCAAGCGCCGCGAAATAGATGTCGCGCGAGGGCCGCTTGCCGAAGTCCGGCGCGTTGAACACGATCCGCGCCGCGCGATTCGCTTCGACGTGCAGCCCCGCATACGGCGCACGCCCGGTGATCGCGGCGGCCAGGTCGAGAAAGTCGCCGTAGCGGCTGGTACGCGCACCGAGCACCGAATTGGCGAACACGATCGCATTGGATTCCGCCCACGCGATCTGCTCGCCCAGGCGCGGACGATTCTTCAGCTGATACGGCGCGCACGTGAAGCTCGATTCGCAGCCGAGCTGCAGATGCGCATCCATCAGGCGCTGCGCGTCGCGCTGGATCGCGCGGTCGCCGTGATACAGCTCGGGATGGATCAGGTCGAGCGACCCGACGTTCAAAGTGGTCGGCACCGCGACCCGCGCGCCGGTGTCGACGAAATACTCGACGAAGTCGAGGCTGGTCCGGCCGTGGTAAAGACAGCCGTCGATATGCGCGGACGTGATGTCGATCAGGTGCGGCGCCGACATGACCTCGGCCGTGCGCGCGACGATCCGCATCGCGCGCGCGACGCCGTCGCCGAATGCGCCGCGCAACATCGCGTCGTCGCGTTCGCTCAACTGCAGCATGGGGGGCTCCTCGTGTCTCGTCCGGTGGATCCGGATCGCTTTTGTCATACTACCGCGCGTCGCGCCTAGCGCTGCGCCGTCAGGCTGAACAACTCGTCGCGCAACGCCTGGGCGCGGCCCTGGCCGAATTGCGTCTCGAACTCGTCCTGCGCGGCTTGCCACGCGACCTTCGCCTGCGCGTAGGTGCGCTCGCCGAGCTTCGTCAGGCTGAGCGCATGCGCGCGGGCGTCGTGCTCGGACGCGGCCGCGGCGACGAAGCCGTCGCGCTGCAGCGGCTTCAGCGCGCGCAACAGCGTCGTGCGGTCCATCACCAGCCGGTCGGCGAGTTCGCTCATCAACAGGCCGGGCCGGCGCGACAGGTTCGCCATGATCGAGAACTGCGCGGCCGTGACGCCGACGGGGGCCAGATGCCGCTCGTAGAGTTGCGTGACGAAGCGCGCCGCCTGACGCAGCGCGAGGCAATTGCAGGCCTGGGCCATCTGGATGTCGTTCATGACCGGCAATTTATATGTGCATATGCATAAAGTCAATGTACACTCGGCCGTAACAAGGGCCGGCGCCGGCCGCGCGCATCCGGCGCCGCGCCATCGCTTCGAGGAGACGGACATGGACTACATCGACAAGCTGCGGATCTTCCGGTCGGTGGTGGAAATGCGCAGCTTCACGCGCGCGGCCGACATGCACGGCCTCGCGCGGCCGGTCGTGTCGCGGGCGGTCGCGGATCTGGAAGCGCGCTTCGGCAGCCGCCTGCTGCACCGGACCACGCGCCAGGTCTCGCTGACCGAAACTGCCGAGCGCATCTACGAGCGATGCGCGGCGGTGCTCGACGAGCTCGACTCGCTGGAAGCGCAGGCGCAGTCGTACACGCGCGAGCCCGAGGGACTGCTGCGGCTCGTCGCGCACACGACGGCCGCGCTGAACCGGCTCGTGCCGCTGATCGCCGGTTTCAAGGCCGCGCATCCGAAGGTGCGGCTCGACGTCACGCTGACCGAGCGCCCGGTCGACCTCGTCGGCGAAGGCTACGACATCGGCATCGTCGTGCCGTACATGCTGACGAGCGAGACGACCGTCGTGCGGCTGATCGAACGCATTCCAGTGGTGATCGTCGCGACGCCCGCCTACCTGCGCGCGCATCCGCGTCCCGAAACACCGGCCGAGCTCGCCGGCCACATGTTCGTGCCGATGTCGCCGTCGCTGCGCCGGCCCGCGCTGTCGTTCCGCGTCGACGGCGACACGCTGACCGTGCCGTTGAGCTTCGACGTCTCGTCGAACAGCCCCGTCTTCAACCGCGAAATGGTGATGCACGACTTCGGCATCGGCGTGGTGCCGAGAGCGCTCGTCGAAGCCGAACTCGCGTCGGGTGCGCTCGTGCAGTTGCTCGAAGGCGCCGATCTCGTCGACGCGTTCGTGGAAATCAAGCTCGCCTACGCGAACCGCGCGCTGCTGCCCGCGAAGGTCAAGGCGTTCATCGACTACACGGCCGCGTACTACGACCGCGAAGGCTCGATTGTTCCGGCCGCGGCCTGATCCGGCGCGCAAACGCACCTTTCCACCGCCGATTGGTACAGCCACGGCACCAATCTGATCCTGTCTCGCCGCTCGCTTCGCATCGCGTGGGCACCTAATATGTGCACATGCACAAGTCCACGCTTATCGATGACGATTGCTTCGCGGTCCGGCAAGCCGCCCGGCGAATCTCGCAGTTCTACGAGCGCTACCTGTCGCGGGCGGGCGTCACGCCGTCGCAGTACAGCATTCTCGCGCTGCTGCGGGAGCGTCCGGGCCTGACGATGGCGACGCTGTCGGCCGTGCTGGTGATCGAGCGCACCGCGCTGTTGCGCGCGCTGAAGCCGCTGGTCGGCGCGGCGCTGGTCACGGGCCGGCTCGAGCCGCGTTGCCGCCGCCAGACGTTCGCGCTGACCGCGCACGGCGAAACAAAGATCGCCGACGCGCATGTGCACTGGCTCGCCGCGCAGGAAGCGTTCGAGCAGCGGTTCGGACCGGCGCAGGCGGCCCGCCTCAGAGACGAATTGTTCCGGATCACGCACAACCTGCCGGAACGCTAACTTCCCCGATCGGCGACGCGTCGTCGGTCGTTTCAATAAGTGCATATACATAGGTGAATCGATGGAAACGACCCAAGCCGCTGCCTCCCGCGAGGCAGCCACAACCGACCGGCCGGCAAAGCAGCGCCGCGTGCCGTGGATGCGGATCGCGGTGGCCGCCGTCGTCGTCGCGGTCGCGGCCGCGGCGCTCGACTGGCTGTTCGTGCTGCGTTTCCAGGAGAGCACCGACGATGCGTATGTCGGCGGCGACGTGACGGTGCTCGCACCGAAGGTGAACGGTTTCGTCGACAAGATCCTCGTGACCGACAACCAGCGCGTGAAGGCCGGCGACGTGCTCGTGCAGCTCGATGCGCGCGACTACGATGCGAAGCTCGCTCAGGCGAGCGCGGAAGTCGACAGCGCGCGCTCCGCGGTGGCCGAACTCGAAGCGAAGCAGCAACTTCAATACGCGGTGATCGGCCAGCATGCGGCGGACCGGAATGCGTCGTCGGCCGAGCTCACGCGCGCGTCGTCCGATCGCGTGCGCTACCGCGAGCTCGTGAAATCCGATGCGGTGTCGAACCAGATCGTCGAGCGCGCGGACGCCGATTACTCGAAGGCGGATGCGGCCGTCGCACGCAGCGACGCCGCGCTGCTCGCGTCGAAGCGGCAGCTCGACGTGCTCGGCGCGCAGCTCGCCGATGCGCGGGCCCGCGTGAACACGGCACTCGCCGCGCAACGCGTCGCGGCGCTGAACGTCGAGTACACGACGATCCGCTCGCCGGTCGACGGTTACGTCGGCAACCGCACGGGCCGCGTCGGGATGCTCGCGAACGTCGGCGTGCCGCTGCTGACGGTCGTGCCCGCGGCCGGGCTGTGGATCGACGCGAACTTCAAGGAAGACCAGCTGCGCAAGATGCGCTCAGGCGATCGCGTCGATGTCACGCTCGATGCGTCGAGCACGCGCCTCCACGGCCGCGTCGACAGCCTGGCGCCCGCGACCGGCGCGACCTTCAGCGTGCTGCCGCCCGAGAACGCGACCGGCAACTTCACGAAGATCGTCCAGCGCGTGCCGGTGCGCGTGCATCTCGATCCGCAGCCGGGCATCGAGCACGTGCTGCGCCCCGGTCTCTCCGCGGTCGTGACCGTGCATACCGACCACGCGAACTGAACGGGAGCCTGCGATGACCACCGCGATTTCCGGCGACCCCGCGTCGCAACCGACCAGGCAGCGCGTCTTCGCGTTCGCGCTGATGTGCGTCGGCTTCTTCATGGCGACGCTCGACATCCAGATCGTCGCATCGTCGCTGCGCGACATCGGCGGCGGGCTCTCCGCGAGCCAGGACGAGCTGTCGTGGGTGCAGACGGCCTACCTGATCGCCGAGATCATCGTGATCCCGATGTCGGGCTGGCTGTCGAAGGTGATGTCGACGCGCTGGCTGTTCACCGCGTCGGCGGTCGGCTTCACGATCACGAGCATGCTGTGCGGGCTCGCGTGGGACATCAACTCGATGATCCTGTTCCGCGGGATGCAGGGTGCGCTCGGCGCCGCGATGATCCCGACCGTGTTCACGACCGCGTTCGTGCTGTTCCCGGGCAAGCAGCGGCTGATCGCGTCGACGACGATCGGCGCGCTCGCGTCGCTCGCGCCGGCGATCGGGCCGGTGATCGGCGGCTGGATCACCGATCAATGGTCGTGGCACTGGCTGTTCTACCTGAACCTCGTGCCGGGCATCGCGGTGGCCGCGCTCGTGCCGCGCTACGTGCACATCGACGCACCGGACCTGAGCCTCGTCAAGCGCGGCGACTATCTCGGCATCGTGCTGATGTCGGGCTTCCTCGGCTGCCTCGAATACGTGCTCGAGGAAGGCCCGCGCAAGAACTGGTTCGGCGATCACGTGATCGTGTTCTGCGCGTGGATCTCCGCCATCTGCGGCTTCCTGTTCATCGTGCACGCCCTGACCGCGGAAGACCCGATCGTCGACCTGCGCGCGCTCGCCGTGCGCAACTTCGGGATCGGCAGCCTGCTGTCGTTCGTGACCGGTATCGGGATCTTCGTCACCGTGTTCCTGACGCCGCTGTTTCTCGCGCAGGTGCGGGCGTTCAGTTCGCTGCAGATCGGCATCGCGCTGCTGTCGGTCGGCGCGTTCCAGCTGCTCGCGCTCTGCGCGTATGCATTCGCCGCGCGCTACTTCAGCATGCGCGCGCTGCTCGTGTTCGGGCTGATCTGCTTCGGCCTCGGCTGCTACCTGTACACGCCGATCACGCACGACTGGGGCTGGCGGGAACTGCTGCTGCCGCAGGCGCTGCGCGGCATCGGCCAGCAGTTCAGCGTGCCGCCGATCGTGACGATGGCGCTCGGCTCGCTGCCGCAGTCGCGACTGAAATCGGCGAGCGGCCTGTTCAACCTGATGCGCAACCTCGGCGGTGCGATCGGCATCGCGGTGAGCGCGACGATGCTCAACGACCGGCTGAACTTCCACTACCTGCGCCTGAACGAGCATGTGAGCGCCGGCGAGCCGCAAGTCGCGTCGCTGCTCGACCGTCAGGCCGCGTACTGGACCTCGGTGGCCGGCAACACGCTGGATACCGCGCAGGCCGGCCTCGCGAACCTGCACCGCCTGATCTATCGGGAAGCGCTGACGCTCACCTACGCGGATGCGTACTACGTGCTGTCGCTGTGCTTCGTGGTCGCGCTGGTCGCCGTCGCGTTTTCCCGTCCCATCACCCTGAACGCGCCGCCGCCGGACGCGCACTGAAGCCAAGGTCGTCATCATGAAAAAGCTACTCGTCGCGCTGGCCGTCAGCGCCTTCGCCGCAGGGTGTGCGGTGCAGCCCGCGCAGCATCCCGCGCTGCACGATTCCGTCCAGTCGCTTGCGCCCGCCGCGTGGGACACCGACGTGCCGCGCGCCGACATCGACGCCGCCGCGTGGTGGGCGCAGTTCAACGACCCCGTGCTCGACCGGCTGATCGCGACCGTGCTCGACGGCAACCTCGATCTGCAGGCCGCCGCCGAACGCGTGAAGCAGGCGCAGGCGCTGACCGTGCAGAAGCGCGCGGTGCTGCTGCCGGAACTCGACGCGACCGCGCATGCGGCCGACGCGCGCCAGAACACGCCGCCGCCGCTCGGCTACGTGCGGCAGGCCGGTGCGGGGCTCGCGCTGAGCTGGTCGCCCGACGTGTTCGGCGGCGAACGGCTCGACCTGCTGGCCGCGCAGGCCGAGCTGGTCGGGCAAAAGCATGCGGAAGACGCGATGCGGCTCGCGCTCGCGGCCGATGCGGCATCCGCCTATGTCGACCTGCGCTGGGCGCAGCAGGAACTGAAGATCCTGGAGGACAACGCGGCGATCCGCCGGCATGCGCTCGAACTCACGCGCAAGCGGCAGGCGTTCGGGCTGTCGACGGAACTCGACGTCACGCGCGCGCAGAACCAGCTCGATGCGCTGGAGGCGCGGATTCCGCCGACGCAGGCGCAGATCGCGCATCAGCTCAACCTGATCGCCGTGTATTCGGGCCGCACGCCCGAATCGGTCGACCGGCTCGTGCTCGCGCAGGCCGGCGCCATTCCGGCGCCGCCGGCCGGGTCGCCCGCCACGCTGCCGTCGCAGGCGCTGCTGCGCCGGCCGGACGTGCTGACCGCTTACGCACAGGTCGAGCGGCGCGCGGCACAGGTCGGTGTCGCAAAGGCCGAGCGGTATCCGAAGTTCTCGCTGAACCTGACGGACGGGATTCTGGCCGCGTCGTATCTCGGCTTGCCGACGCTGACCGACAACCTGTTCAGCACGGCGCTGAGCGCGACGAGCCCGATCTTCAACGCGGGGCGGATTACCGCCGATATCTCGCAGAGCGAAAGCCGGATGCGCGAGTCTGAACTCGGGTTGCGGCAGACGATGCTGCAGGCGTTGCGGGAGGTCGAGGATGCGCGCGCGAACCTCGTCAGCAGCGATGCAGCGACGCAGCGGCTCGGCAGCGCGCTCGCGGCTTCGGACAAGGCGCTCGGGCTGGCGAACCAGCTCTACAAGGGCGGCGCGACGGATTTTCTGGACGTGCTGTCGGCGCAGGAGGTGTATCTGCGGGATTCGGACGCGCTCAACCAGGTCAGGCGCGAGCATGCGCTGGCGGCGGTCGCGTTGTATCGCTCGCTCGGGGGCGGGTGGAGCAGGAATGATGCGGCCGGTGGGCCCGAGGTGGAAGCCGTGGCGAAGAACTAGGCGCGATCACGATACGGCGCCGGCCTCGACACGTGCCGGGGCCCCGCTCTTCGGCCGCACGATCCCGGGCATTCGACCGACAACGCGATCAAGCAAGCCGCCAACCACGCGATTGCAAATTCGCGTATGCCGGAGGACGAGGTCATCCCGCGTCGGGCCAACGGTAACCGATCACTTCGTTCAGCGGGTACGCAAGCTCGCGTACCTCTTCAAGCTGATTGCCGCCGAACAGATGCACGTGCTCGTCGTCGTGGCGCAAGTAGAACCCGACATGCCCTTTCCAGCTCGCGGGATCGTCACGCGTCAGGATCGCGATGCAGCCGTAGACCGGGCGGTCCAGCGGGCGGCCCCATTCGAGCCACGAACGCGCGAGCGCGGACCCCGTGCCGCGGATGCCCGCATGCGTCATGCACCAGTTGACGAACGAAGAGCACCAGGAAATCTTGTCGTCGTAGCCGACCAGATTCGTCCGGTTGTTGTACTCGACGATGCGCGGGTTCACGCTGCCGGGCGGATGGCGGCGGATGCCGAGTTCGGCCAGGGCGACGGCCATCCACGGCGGATCGGCGGCGTCCGGGTTGCGCTCAGGATTTGCTCGGGTCACGTCGTTCTCGGGCGAGTGTGATGTGCGTGCAATCTTCGCACGGATGCGGAGGTCGGCACCACCGTTCGGTCAGCCCAGGCCTCTCATGTACGCCACCCGCTTCGACGCCGGGATGGCGTCATGCGCCGCCGGCGTCGAAAGGAAAATCCGGTAACCCGAATCGAGCGCGCGGCTCCAGTCGGGAGGTACGGAGTCGATCGCACGCGAGGTTCGGGCGCGCATTGTTGCGCGCCCGGGCGACTCACATGCGTCGGGTATCCGGTCCCACGGCGCTGCCTTTAACCGCGCGTATCGACCCAGTTGCGTGCCCAGCGTTCCGAGTGCCGCAATGCCTGCGCTTCACTCGCGAAGTAATCGAGCGAATAGAACCGGTAGCGGCCTTCGACAGACGCGCTATCGATGCGCTCGAGCAGCAGGTTGGCTGAAAAACTGCCATCGGGCAAACGATGCGCCGAGGGCCGGACGGCATAGCCGTTGTATTGATGATTTTGTGTGTTTTGCATTTTTAATTTTAATAATGTTCGGCTGCGCGCGTGCCGTGCGAAATGTGCACGGATGCGCCGATCCAACGCCATTGCGAGCTGAACCCGAAGCAGTCGGAAAGCGAAAATACGGCGCTGCGGCCGGAGGGGGAACGAAGTGCAGCGAGGTGTATGGCGCCTGGTTGGCGGCTCAATGAGCAGACGCAGCCGGAAACGAGCGCGCCAACTTTACGAGACCAAGCTCCGTGCGGATGTCGCTGCGGCCCGGCGCCCATCGTGGGATGGCCGGGCCCTTCAGACTTTACAGCGGCTTGATGTTGGCCGCTTGCAGACCCTTCGGGCCTTGCTTCGTCTCGAAGCTCACTTTCTGGTTTTCGGCCAGCGTCTTGAAGCCGTCGGCACGAATTTCCGAGAAATGAGCGAACAGGTCGTCGCCGCCGTTGTCCGGCGTGATGAAGCCAAAGCCTTTGCTGTCGTTGAACCACTTGACGATACCGGTATCCATGAAGATTCCTTGAGAAAAATGAAGATTTGCCCTGCTGGAGAGCGCGTGAAGCATCAAGGAGGGAGAGGACAACGAATACCGCTGAGGAGAGCGAGCAATTGATGAACAGCAATCGGACTTCTTGGACTTCGACGCACACACTAACTGCCGGGGAGATGCGCGTCAACGGCTAACTTGTAACTGTTTTACCCCGCGACCCGCTGTTCGGGCGAAGCGATGCGGCCCTGACTGACGGCGCGCGTGGCCTGGCCGGGCGCGCGTTGCACATGATCTCCGCACGAACGGGCCGATCGGCAACGATTTTCCCGCCTTCCGGTTTCCGTTCGATCCGCCCGTATCGTGTCGACAGCCTCCTCCGATTCCCTGCGCCCATGACGTCGTCGTGCTCGCCGGAAATCCGCTCGACGATATCGGCCTCGTCGCGGGAGAAGGCGAACGTGTCGCGTACGTGCTGCAGCGGGGCAAGATCGTGAAGGCCCGGGCGGCGGCCTTGCGCTGACCGTCCGCGCGGGCCGGCCGGCAATCGTCGGCCGGCCCTGCCCGTCACTCGACCGTCACCGATTTCGCCAGGTTCCTCGGCTTGTCGATATCCGCGCCGCGCAGGCACGCGGCGTGATACGCGAGCAGTTGCAGCGGCACGACGTGCAGGATCGGCGACAGCAGCCCGTAGTAATCTGGCATCCTCATCACCGACACGCCTTCGCTGCCGTCGATCCGCGTATCGGCATCGGCGAACACGTACAGCTGACCGCCCCGCGCCCGCACTTCCTGCATGTTCGACTTGAGCTTCTCGAGCAGCGCGTCGTTCGGCGCGATCGTCGCGACCGGCATCGCGTGTGTCACGAGCGCGAGCGGCCCGTGCTTCAGCTCGCCGGCCGGATACGCTTCCGCGTGGATATACGAAATCTCCTTCAGCTTCAGCGCCCCTTCGAGTGCGATCGGGTAATGCAGCCCGCGCCCGAGAAACAGCGCATTCTCGTGCCGCGAGAATTCCGCGGCCCAGCGCTCGATCTGCGGCTCCAGCGCGAGCACGTCGTCGAGCGCGCCCGGCAGCCGCCGCAGCTGCGTCGCATAGCGCGCAAGCTGCGCATCGTCGACGTAGCCGCGCAACCGGCCGAGCGTCACCGCGAGAATGAACAGCGCGACGAGCTGGGTCGTAAACGCCTTGGTCGACGCGACGCCGATTTCCGGGCCGGCGCGCGTCAGGAACCGCAGGCTCGTCTGCCGCATCATCGCGCTGGTCGGCACGTTGCAGATCGCGAGCGTATCGATATGCCCGAGCGCCTGCGCATACTTGAGCGCGGCGAGCGTGTCGGCGGTCTCGCCGGATTGCGACACGCCGACCACGAGCGTATTCGGCAGCGCGAGCGCATCGCTGTAACGGTATTCGCTCGCGATCTCGACCTGCGCCGGCAGGCGCGCGATCGTCTCGAGCCAGCGGCGCGCGGTCAGGCCGGAATAGTGACTCGTGCCGCACGCGAGGATCAGCACGTTGTCGATCTGCTCGAACGCGCGCGCGGCATCGGGGCCGAACGCCGCCGGATCGAACAGCCCCGCATCGGGGATGGTCGCGGCCACGGCCCGCGGCTGCTCGAAGATCTCCTTCTGCATGAAATGCCGGTACGGTCCGAGCTCGACCGAGCCTTGCGTCGACGAGACGGTCTGGATCGGACGATCGACCGGCGTGCCGCCGCGTTCGAGAATGCGCACGCCGCCCGGCGTCAATTCGACGATGTCGCCCTCCTCGAGAAAGATGAAGCGGTCGGTGATGCCGGCGAGCGCGAGCGCGTCGGACGCGAGGAAGCATTCGTCGTCCTTCAGGCCGACGACGAGCGGCGAGCCGACCCGCGCGCCGATCAGCCGCTGCGGCTCGTGCTTGCTGAACACCGCGATCGCGTATGCGCCGTGCAGCTGCGACGTCGCATCGCGCACGGCGGCGAGCAGGTCGCCGTGGTACTTGCTGTGGATCAGGTGGGCGACGACCTCGGTGTCGGTCTGGCCATCGAACTGGTAATGCTCGTCGGACAGTTGCCTGCGCAACGTCTCGTGATTCTCGATGATGCCGTTGTGCACGAGCGCGATCTCGTCGCGCGAGAAGATCGGATGCGCGTTGCAGGTGGCGGGCGCGCCGTGCGTCGCCCAACGGGTGTGCGCGATGCCGGTGCTACCGGACAGCCCGGCGCTGCGCACGTGCGCGTCGAGATCGGCGACGCGCGACACGCTGCGTTCGCGGCGCGCCTGGCCGTCGACGACGGTCGCCACGCCGCATGAATCGTAGCCTCGATACTCGAGGCGGCGCAAACCTTCGATCAGAATCGGAACGACGTTCCGTTGCGCGACCGCGCCGACGATGCCACACATGACACGTCTCCTTCCCCTGTTTCCGTTGATCGACCGTGCGCTTCTGTATCAACGCGATCCGGTCACCGTTGTCTTCGCCATCGTGAACCCGCATGGGCGGGAGCGAGCGGGGCGGCATCGGCGTAATGGCCGGCACACTCCGTCGCGTCGGCAACCTGCCGTGATGCGCGGTCAAGCGCGGCCTGCACGCCGCCCGCCCGGCACGTGTCGTCGCGCCTGGCAGGTTTGTCGTATCGGTATCCCCGCCCTTCCGTCGTCGCTCGAACTCGGACGGGCACGCCTGTCCTCCTGAACAAAGCAAGCGGTGAGCCATGGATCGCCCTGCCCCGTGATGCAATGGCCTGCGGGTACCCGATCGACGGGCTCGCGGCACGGATCGCGTGTTTTTGATTCACCGGTGAATCAGGGTTCACCTCCCCCCTAGCGGGATCTTCCGCCTTCAGTGAACCGAAACGTCGCGCGCCACCCTTTCTGCTGGTCGACCGCTGCAGGCTGTCGTTGCAGGGCTCTTGTCCGGCAACGCTCCGTGCGCGGCATGGCACACATCGACCAACCGACGTGCGGATATGGCCGGCCGGCTCCGGGCGGTCGTTACAGATACGCAACATTTCGCATCGCCCGCTACGGACGATGCGAGCGCCGCGATTCGTCAGGGTCATCCTTCGTGCGGAACCACTGCGTGGCAGCCGACGACGTCCCCCGGGTTGCCCGGACAAAACTCGCATGTCGAAACGCTCCGAGGCGCGTGACACGGCGCATGCGGTTCGATCGGCAGCCAGCGCGCGACGCAAGTCGCCATCCTCCGCATGACGTGACCGGCTCGATGGCGCAAACGGTCGGATTTTTACCCGCACCGCGGCAGGGCGCCGCAATCGCGCTCGTAGCAATTGTGAAACGTTCCCTGGCATTCCACCGGTGCGGCGCGAAGCGGGGCCGGCCACAGGGCCACTGGTTTGAATATTGCTCTATCGGAAGGAGGAACGGGTGCGGGCGCGCAGCGACGTGGAAACGTACGCGGCCTGACCGGCAGACATGGCGATCGACACAGCGAGAAATGCTCATGACGTGATTGACGAGGTGCAACGGGACGGCCGTAGTTCGACGATTGCGTGGCGCAGACCACGCGGACAAAAACGGCGCGCTCGCCCCGCAATACCGCTGCATGTCGCGCGACTGGCGCCGATACATGCGGGGACGGGACGGGTTGCCTGCAACCATGCCTGGCGCCAGACGCCGGATCTTCCGGCGCGAAGATGCTCAACGAGGACATCGATGAAAAAGATCTTGCTTGTGTTCGGAACTCGACCGGAAGCCATCAAGATGGCGCCGCTCGTCCGCGCGCTGAAGGCGCGCAAGGATGTCGATGCCCGCGTATGCGTGACCGCCCAGCATCGGGAAATGCTGGATCAGGTCCTTACGTTGTTCGACATCAAGCCCGACTACGATCTCAACCTGATGCGTCAGAGCCAGACGCTGACCGACGTGACGACCGGCATTCTTCAGGCGATCGGGACCGTCTTCGACGACTTGCGTCCGGACGTCGTGCTGGTGCACGGCGACACGACGACGACGCTGGCCGTCAGTATCGCGGCGTTCTACCGCTATCTGCCAGTCGGGCACGTGGAAGCGGGCCTGCGCAGCGGCGACATCTGGTCGCCGTGGCCGGAGGAATTGAATCGCCGCGTGACCGATGCGGTGTCGTCATGGCATTTCGCGCCGACGGGCCAGGCGCGCGACAACCTGTTCAGCGAAGGCGTGCCGGTGGGTGCGGTCGTGATGACGGGCAACACCGTGATCGATGCGCTGCACGACGTCAAGCGCATGCTCGACCACGATAGCGCGCTCCACGACAAGGTCGCCGCACACTTTCCGTTTCTCGAAGCGTCGCGCCGCGTCGTGCTGATCACAGGCCATCGCCGCGAGAGTTTCGGCGAACCATTCCGGCATTTCTGCGAGGCGCTCTGCACGCTCGCGAAGCGCTATCCCGATGCGCAGTTCGTCTATCCGCTGCACTTGAATCCGAACGTGCGCGAGCCGGCGCGCGCGCTGCTCGGCAGCGTACCGAACATCTACCTGATCGAACCCCAGGAATATCTTTCGTTCGTATTCCTGATGTCACGCTCGCACTTCATCATCACCGATTCGGGCGGCATCCAGGAGGAAGGGCCGGCACTCGGCAAGCCGGTGCTCGTCACGCGCGAGACGACCGAGCGGCCCGAAGCGATCCACGCCGGCACCGCACGGCTCGTCGGCACGGACCAGGAGCGGATCGTCTGGGAGGCGTCGCGGCTATTCGACAGCGACAGCGCGTACGAGGAAATGGCGCGCGCGAGCAATCCGTATGGCGACGGCCATGCGAGCGAGCGGATCGTTCATGCGCTGATGCACGCGCCCGGGGCGACCGCAAAGGCGACGAGCTTTTCGATGGGCGCCGCGGAGATGCCGTTCAACCCGCTCACCCTGGGGTTGCAGGCGTTGCGCTCGCGTTGAAGTCGCTCGCCGGACGGCATGCCGACGGTCGGCGACGCGTGATGTCGCCGACCGTCATTCGTCGGACGCGAACCTCCATCCAGCGCTGTCGAATCGCGCCGTGCGAGCGACGGCTGCGACCCGTGTCTGCCGCCCGCTATCCCGCTATCGGACCACGGCATCGGCCATCGATTGCGCCTGCGCGACCAGCCGCGGATAAATCCGCTGGGTCCCCACCTGCCTGGCGAAACACGCCTGCCGCGCGTTCTCGGGCACGCGCGCCGCGCCGCACGCCGCGATCGGGCGCAGCGTCACGCCCCGCCACAGGATATAGACGCGTTGGCCCTGCCGGACCGACACGGCCAGCGTGTTCGGCCCGTCCGGCACGCCGTCCTGGCTTTCGCCCAGCAGCCACGCCTTCACCACGCCGTCGGCCGGCTGCCGCTTGACGGGCAACTCGGCGAAGCGAAACGCGGCGGCATCGTCGCTGAATACGTGCGTGTAAAGCGTTTCGTTGCCGAACATCGCGGCGACGTCGTCGGTCGGCTTGATGCCGGCGTCCGCCGTGCTCGCCCAGGCCTTCAGCAGCGGAACGGTCGTCACGACGAGATGCGTCTTGCCGTCGTCCGACTTGAAGGACAACCCGTCCGGCCCCGGCGGCATCCCGTCGACCGGGCCAACGCTCTGCACCGTGCCCTCAGCCTGCGCAACGAACCCTCTCGCCCTGACCGTGCCAATTAGTTTGGCGAGCCGCGCGTTCACGTCGGCCGTGTACTGCCGGTCGAGGCCCGCCCGATCCTCCATCCGGGCCGCCGCCACGGCCGCCGCGGCCTGCTTCCGATAGGCAAGATACGCATCCGCCGGCGATGCGATCACCTTCGCCCCGACCGCGGCGAGCACCGCCGCGACCGCCACCGCCCCCACCCCGATCTTCAGTCTTGAAATGCGCTTCATTTTTATGACGTCACCGATTCCCGCGCTGACAGCGAAAACGGCTACCGTATCCCCACGGCAGCCGTCCCCCAGAAACGCGTTCATTCTAACGTCGCGCGGACGCTATTCATTTACCTTGAACGCCGATACCAGGCGCGTCAGATCCGCCGCCTGCTGCTTCAGGCTCTCCGCGGCCGCGGCGCTTTCCTCGACCAGCGCCGCGTTCTGCTGCGTCATCTGATCGAGCGACTGCACCGCATCGCCGATCTGGTCGATGCCCGCGCTCTGCTCCAGGCTCGCCTCGGCGATCTCGCTCATCATCGCGCTGACGCCCTGCACCTGCGACACGACATCGCGCATCACCTTCCCGGCCTCGCCGACGAGCCGCGACCCGGTGCTCACCGTCCCCGCACTGTGCTCGATCAGCGCCTTGATCTCCTTCGCCGCCTGCGCGCTGCGCTGCGCGAGGTTCCGCACTTCCGCCGCGACGACCGCGAACCCGCGCCCCTGCTCGCCGGCGCGGGCGGCCTCGACCGCCGCATTCAGCGCGAGGATGTTGGTCTGGAACGAGATGCCGTCGATCATCACGATGATCTCGGCGATCCGCCGCGACGCATCGCTGATCTGCTCCATCGTGGTCACGACTTCGCCCACGACCTGCCCGCCGCGCGTCGCCGTGTCAGCGGCGCCGGTGATCAGCTGCGCGGCCGTCGTCGCGGTTTCGGTGTTGTTGCGCACGACCGCCGTGATTTCCTCCATCGACGAAGCCGTCCGCTCGAGGTTGCCCGACTGCCCTTCGGTGCGTTCGCTGAGGTCGGCATTGCCCGACGCGATCTGCGCGGACCCGGTCGCAATCGACGCGGACGCCGCGCGGATCCGGTGGACGAGCGTCGACAACGACGATACGAAACGGTTGAACGCGTCCGACAGCTGGCCGATCTCGTCCTGGCTTTCGACCGTCATCCGGCGCGTCAGGTCGCCCTGGCCGCTCGCGATGTCCGACAGCAGCGTCGCCGCGCGGCGGATCGGCGCTGCGATCGCACGCCCGACCAGCCAGATCACGACCAGCGCGACGCCGAGGCCCGCGATCGCGGCGACGAGCGACGCACTGCGAATCGCACGCGTCACCGGCCCGAGCAGCTCGGCCTGCGGCACTTCGACGACCACGTACGCATTCAGCTCCGGAACGAACGACGTCGCGATGAAGCGCGCGCCGCCGTCGCCGTCGTAGCTCAGCGTCGCATACGGCTTGCCGGCCAGCAGCGTCGACGATGCGTCGCCGGGCAGGCCCGGTTCGTCCTTCAGGAAGTGCTTGCCGTCGATCAGCGACGCATCGCGATGCATCATGATCGCGCCGTCCGGCCGCACGAGGTACGCAAACCCGGTGTCGCCGATCCGGTATGCGGCGATTCCCTTCGCGAGCGCGTCGACGGACAGGCTCATGCCGGCCGCGCCGATCGGCGTGCCGTCGAGCTCCACCCGGCTGTTGATGAACATCATGTAGCCGCCGGCCGTGACCTCGCGGTCCATGTTCACCTCGTAGGCCTTGCCCGACGCGAGGAAATCCGTCAGCCACCGATCCTGGTCGGTGACCTTCCGCTGCAGGCCGGCTTCGTTGTAGTAGTTGCCGCTCTTCACCGACACCCACTGCACGGACGCCGCCTTCTGCTCGTCCTTCACGTTCTTCGCCAGCTGAATCCAGCTGCGCGTGCCGGCATCGGGTTCGCCGTCGGCCTCCCATTGCAGCAGGAACGCATCGCGCGCAAGGAGGCGCGACGCGGCAATCGGCCCGGCCATCTGCCGCTGCACGTCGGCGCGGATGCCGCTCACGGCCGTCGGCAGTTCCTCGCGGACGACGCGATCGCGCACGGCGTTGCCGATCAGACGGACGCTCAACCCGCTCGAAATCGCGACGAACACGAGCAGGCAACTCGTCATGCTGAGAATCAGCTTGTTCTGAATGGACAGCTTGCGCCAGAAATGCATGGGGAACCCTCGATAACCGCTCGGTCTGAGCCAGCCTGGGTTATCGGCAGGCACGCGCGGAATCGCATCGCCGGGTTCACATGTTCGTCATCCGAGATCCGATATGTCGTCGACGGGCGGCCGTCGCGCGCCCGTCGAGATTCGCGCGCTCAATACGCGACGAAGATCGTCACCCGCCGGTTGCGCGCCCGCGCGGCCGCATCGTCGCCCGCGACGAGCGGCTGCGTATCGGCCCGCCCGATCGCGGCGAGCCGGTGCGGCGCGACGCCGCGATCGGCCAGATAGCGCACGACGCTGCCCGCCCGCGCGGACGACAGCTCCCAGTTCGACTCGTATTTCGCGTTCGCGATCGGCACGCTGTCGGTATGCCCTTCGACGAGGATGTCGCCGCTCGCATGCGCGCTCAGCGCCTGCGCGATCTGGCTCAGCACCGGTGTCGCGTCCGGCAGCAAGCGCGCATCGCCGACGTTGAACAGGATCTTCGCGTCGATGCCGATCTCGATGCCGTGCGGCGCGCGCACGAGCGAGATGCGGCCGGTCGTCTTCAGCGCGTCGAGCAATGCGAGCCACGCGGGCATGCGCCCGGTCGCTGCGTCGGGCGCGCTTGCCGTCCCGCCGTCATGCCGCGCAAGCGTCTGATAACGCGCATCGAGCGCGTTGTATTTCGCGAGCTGCAGCACGTACAGCGCGAGAAACAGCACCATCAGCGTCGTGACGAGATCCGCGTAGGAAATCAGCCAGCGCCCGGACTGCGTGCCTTCGGCCTCATCGTCGTCGCGCCCGGCCGCGGCCGAACCCGCGCGCGCGCCGTCAGTTCGAGCGGTCATGTCGAAGCTCCCGGTGCGTCATGCGAGCGATTCCGCCGCGCGGCCGCGCACGTCGCCGGTCAGCCGCGTCTCGATCGTGTGAGGCGACTCCTTGCGCGAGATCGCGAGCAAGCCGTCGAGATACAGCTTGCGGAACCGCAGTTCGCTGTCGATCTGCGCGCGCAGCTTGCCGTAGAGCGGCAGAAACACGAGGTTCGCGAACGCGAGGCCGTAGAGCGTCGCGATGAACGCGACCGCGATGCCCGGCCCGAGCTGCGCCGGTTCGAGAATATGGCTCGTCACCTGCACCAGCCCGAGCACCGAGCCGAGAATGCCGAACGTCGGCGCATAGCCGCCGGCCTGGTGCCAGACGCGCGCGGCCGCGAGGCGGCTGCGCTCGTAGGCGTCGAGCTCGCGCTGCAGCGCGTCCTCGAGCACCGCGGTCGACACGCCGTTCGCGAGCAGTTCGAGCCCGCGCCGCGCGAACGGATGGATGCCGCTCACGTCCATCGATTCGAAGGCGAGCAGCCCGTCGAGCTTCGCGCGATCGCCCCACTCCAGCAGGTCGGTCAGGTGCTTGCGGTCGACTTCCTGCGCGCGCACGAACGCGAGCCGCAGCTGCTTCACCGCATCGAAGAAGCGCGCCCACGTATTCTGGATCATCACCGCGCCGAGCGTGCCGCCGAGCACGATCACGAGCGCTTCGAACTGGAACAACATTGAAAAATGTCCGCCTTCCAGCGCGAAGCCGAACACGATCGCCACGCCGCCGAGCAGCACGCCGGCCAGGGTCAACAGGTCCATGGATGTCTCCGTCGGGTGGGCGTTACGCGGCGGATGAAGCCGGCGGCACGGACGCCGCCGGCGCCTTGGCCGCGCGCACGGCATCGAGCACGCGCCGCTCGATCTCCTCGATCTCGATCGGGTCGAGCTTGAGCTCGCGGCGCATCACCCACGACACCTCGTTGCGCCGCGCTTCCGTCATCACCGAGAACAGCTTGTCGGCCACCGCGCGATCGTCGAGGCTCGCGATCAGCTTCGCGAGATCGTACGTATCGAATGCGCTGATCACGTCGAACAACGTGCGCTGGTCGACCCCCACGAGATCCTCGAGCGCGCGCACGTCGCCGCCGGCGCGCGGGCTGCGCCGCGAGAAATACGCGACGCCTTTCTGCCCGACGTAACCGAGCACCTTCGACTTGCGGAACGCGAACACCTCGTCGGCGATCTCGCCGTGCGACAGCTTGTTGAGCAGCAGCTTCCGGTCGACGCCGATCAGCGCTTCGAGATCGGCGAGCTCGATCAGCTCCAGCTCGCTGTTGATCGACACGTCGAGATCGTGATCGGCAACCTGCTGCGCGCGATCGACCACGCGCGCCGCATCGAACGTGACGGTCTGGCGCGCATCCGACGACGCCGGGTAATCGGCCGCGCCGCCGGCATGGTCGCCCTGCGCGGCTTCGATCGTGACGAGATTGAGCTTCTCCATGCGGCGCAGCATCGCAAGCACGTGCGGGCGCGAATGGCCGGCAATCGCGCGGCACCGGCGGATCACCTCCGCGAGCGGCACCGACACCTCCGCATGTGCCTGCATCGGCCGCCGCGACCACGCGTCATCGGAGCCGCGCGCGTCGGCGCCCGCCATCAGCGACAGCACGTGCGCATACGACAGCACGCCCGGCATGAAGTCGGCATGCGTATAGGTCGCGAGCTGGTCGTCCTTGCGCTTCACGCGCCGGATCATCGTGCGCACGATGTGGCGAAGCAGCGCCGACACGTGCTCGATTTCCTCGTCGATCGTCGCGGCCGGCACGACCGTGAGCTGGCAGAACGACAGCGCCTTCGCGGTATGCGCGCGCGGCTCGGCGGCGAGCAGCGCCGATTCGCCGAAGAACTCGCCGCGCCCGAGCGTCGCGACGACGACGCGCTTGTCGTCGCAGCGCGTCGACAGCTCGACCTTGCCGTCGGCGATCAGAAAGATGACGGGCTCGCCGGCGAAGCCCTCCGAGTAGATGATCTCGCCGGGCGCGGCCGTACGCGTCCACGATTGCTGACGATTCATGTTGGTTCCCCTGCAGCGCTGGTTGTTGCGGACTGCGCGTCGCATGTCACATGCATGCGATCGGCAGTCATCCCCGTGCCCGTTTAACGTCATCGGCGCCGGCATCCTTTAGCGAAATCCTGCGCGTTACCGACGAAAATCAACGTGAAACGTTTGCGGATTGCCAGCATCGTCAGCAGATTCTTCGATGCGTGCGCTTGCGTGCGGCACCGCCCGTGAGCGGATCACCGCCTGGCCATCGCGAACGATGCGGCCGATCGTGAGCACGGCAGTGTTGACGATGGCGAAGTCGATGTCGAAGCCGATGTCAAAGCCGATGTCGAAGTCGAAGTCGAAGTCGAAGTCGAAGTCGAAGTCGATGCCGACGCCGAAGCCGAAGCCGATGTCGAAGCCGACCGCGAAGCCGAAGCCGAATCGCAGCGCGTATACCCGAATGCGCCACCACGCCCGGTCGTCAGGAGATTCGCCGTTCCGCCGGTCGTCCCGATGCCCGCTTGCAAACGTTTCGGGATGCTGCGTTTTTGATCGCCAGCCAGCCGCGCAGCAATTTCCATTCCGCAGCATCCGCCCCCTTATTGCGCATATCGTCCGATAATTACCTTTTATTTTCGTCTAAAATCGCGCTTCTTCTTACCTTAGGACGGAACCGAAGTTTTGATTAAACTGACGAAAACCATCTCACGCACGGCCATTGCCGCATGCGTTGCTTATGCCGGGCTGATACCCTTGTCCCAAACCGCCAACGCCCAGGTCGAACCGCTGAAGAATCCGGTCTACGGCGTCACGCTCGATGACCTGACGAAACTGGATGCGATCATCGCGTCGCTGCAGAACCTGCCGTACCGACCGACGGTGCGCGTCGTGTTCGATCCGGGCACGTCGGCCGCCGACTACTACGCACCGCTGCTGCGCCTGCACTCGGTCGCATACGTGATGGGCGAAGTCTACGATTCGTACTATTTCCCGACGGATATCACGACGTACAAGGCGCGCACGCAGGAACTGGTGTCGCAGCTGAAGAACACGGTCGACGTGTGGGAAATCGCCAACGAAATCAACGGCGAATGGCTGCGCAACGATCCGAGCGGCACGAACACCGTGGTCAATTCGGAAGAGCAGCAGATCGGCCAGATGGTCGCCGCGGCCAACACGATCGTCAAATCGAACGGCGGCAAGACTGCGATCACGCTGTACTACAACGACGACAGCAAGGGCAACAACTGCTGGGAGAAGCCGCAGGATTACTGGAAGACGTGGCCGACCGCGTTCCTGCCCGCAACGGTTCGCCAGCAGGCCGACTACGCGCTGTTCAGCTACTACCCGTACCAGGATTGCCCGGGGCTGAATCCGTCGTGGAACAACGACTTCGCGGCGCTGGAAAGCATCTTCCCGAACGCGAAGGTCGGCTTCGGCGAAATCGGCACGTCGGATATCGCGGCGCCTGCGTCGGTGCAGCAGAACCTGATCAAGACCTACTACCCGATGGTCAACAGCATGACCGATCCGCGTTTCATCGGCGGATTCTTCTGGTGGAACTACGTCGAGCAGATGCTTCCGTATTCGACCAGCTCGTACTTCCAGCTGCTGCGTCAAACGATCATCACGCTCAAGTCGCCCAGCTGATCAGCCTCACCATCGAGTCGCCTGATCGTCAGCGCAGTTGCTCAGAACCACAATGTCGCGCGTACCACGAGACCACGTGCGCGTGCCGCTGACGTCAACCCGAACCGGTATTGCACCGTCACGTCGAGATAGCTCGCCGGCGCGGTATACCTGCCTTCGCGAAACCAGTACCTGAACTGGACCCCTGGCCCCGCACCGATTGCCGTCTTGTCAGGCTGACGGTTGTCGTGATCGCCCGCCACCGCGGCGTGCGGGTAGACGGTCAGCCGGTCGCTGATCATCGGCAAGCGCCACGTGTGCCCGTAACGCAACTCCGAATAGATGATGTAACGCCCGGCATTGATGAAGTACGCACCTTCTACATAGGCCTGCCAGCTGCGCCAGCTCGGTTCGGTGACCCGCAGGTCGGTGCCCGCCTCCGACGAGTAACCCAGGCGCATCAGCCAGTCCGTCATCGACAGGCTGCCGATATGGAACAACCGCTCGGCGGTCACCACCACGTTCTGATCGGGTATCGGCTTGTAGCGCACGCCCACCGACCCCTGCACGGTCGGCATGCCGGTCACGTTGCCCGTGCCGTCGTAGGCCGTGCCGTATCCGCGCACGAAGAACTGAAGAATGCGGCCGTTCCGATAGCCGATCTTCGGCGGCTGCCAATACGCCTCGATACCCGGCTGGAGCACGCTGATCGTGCCTTGCGGGCCGAATGCGGCCGACTGGTATGGCGCACTCAGCACGAAACCCCAGGTGCGCTCGAGTTGCTCGACCTCTCGCCGATAGCCGAACTTGCGCTGCGCGTCGAACGCATGTTCGTTTTCGTCGGCGTCGAGACTCTGCTCGAACATCTGGACGGACTGCTCGTTCAAGCCGATCCGCTTGGCCGCATAGCCGGCGTCCGCGTAGTTCATCGCGTTGCCGGCGCCACCGGCGAAACCTTCCTGAAATGCGTCGAGCGCCTCGCGATCCTTGTGTTCGCGCAGGAGATCATAGGCGTGCTGCAAGGTCCGTTGCGCGGTATCGTCCACCGGCACCTCGGGCTGCTGATCGGCTTGCCGCGCCTGTGCCGCGATCGACTCGGCCATGCTCCGCTCGGCATCGGTCGATGCGTCGCCGGCCGCCAGCTCGGCCACGCGGAGCGCGCTGTCGTGGTCGCCCGCCTGCAAGCTCATCTGCGCGATACGCAACTGAATCACGGCGGATTTTTCATCAGCCAGCGGCGCCAGCGCGACGCCGGCCTCGTGCGGACGCTTCGCCGCGAGCGCACTGTCCGACCACGCGAGGCGCAAGTTGCGCTGCTGCTCCTTGCTCCAGTTTCCAGTCGCGACGGCCGCCGCGAAATTGCTGCACGCGACGTCGTAGCGCATCTGCCGCTGCGCCAGATAGCCATGCTGCGCCAGTACCGCCGCGCTTTTCGGAAAACGAACGCTAAGCGATTCCAGCAGCGCGTCCGCTTCGTCGACTTTCCCTTCGCGCCGGTACACATCCACGAGCAACAGCCCGAGTTGCTCGCTTCCCGGCTGAATCTTGAGGGCGCGCAACGCGTACGCTTCCGCGCGGGGCAGGTCGCCTGCGTTGATCGCCTTGTAGGCGCCATCGGCGAGCCGATAGGCTTTGGGGTTGAGCTGCTGGGCGGCGGATGCCGGCGCCTGCCAGGCGAGCGACAGGGCAATGGCCAGCGCGCTCAAGCGTGCGCAGCGCTTGAGGCCGGCCGCGATCGGACGTGTCGAGCGCTTCATGCCTGTTCTCCCGACGGCTTTTTCACCGGCACTGCCTGCTGCGTCGCGCCGTCGCCGTCGCGCAGCCGCGCGATTTCGACGAAGCGCGAGTGCCGGCCAAGTTCGGCGGCGATCTCCGCATCGCAGGCAATGAAGTAGGCAACGTTCGTTCGGGCGCCGCGCCGCACGACGTCCTGTTCGTCCTGCGTGAGCGGCCGCCCTACCGCGACGTTCAGCGTCCCGTCGGCGGCGGTCGAAAACGGGACGACACGATACGCGTACTGCAGCTCGAATGCCAGCGAGTCCGCGAAGTGGCCCACCGCCACGTTGCCGAGGCTTACCCGCGGCAGATCGGCCTGCTCGGCGATCGCATCCGCCAGCGATTCGGTGGACAACGCACTGGCTTCGAGCAACAGTTCGCCCAGCCGCTTGCCGCATGTCAGTTGCCGCTCGAGGCCGTCCTCCAGTTGCGCCGGGGAAACCACGCCCCAGCCGACCAGGATCTCGCCGATCTTGTGGCGCACTTTCCCGAGTTCTTCGTTGGACAGGTATGTGTGACTGGTCTTGTCCCATGCGATCGGCTTGCCGCTCACCAGGTGGCCGACATAGATGCGCCACGCGCGACTCACCGCGCAGAAATTGATCAGGTTGTTGACGAACATCCTCGGGATCGAGAGCAGCCCCTGGAGCGGGCCGTTCAGCTTGCTGACGAAGTAGAAGCGCTGTCCGGCACGGGCGAACAGCATGAGGGTGTTGACCCACAGCAGCGGCGTGACCCAGGCACTGGCCGTCACGAGGTGAGCGCTGGCGGGAATGACGTGACCGGCATTCTGAAGAAAGGAAAGCAACACGAAGTTGAGCAGCACGCCATAGGCAATCACCGAAAACAGCGACGTCACGATGCCCTTGCGATCGTGGAAGAACATGTAGCGGGTGAGGAAGTCGCCCTTCCAGCCGAGTTGCTCCCAGCCTTGAAACGCAATGCCGAGAATCCAGCGCGCGCGCTGCCGGTAGGCGGTGCGGAATGTCTTGGGAAAGTACTCGCGCGTGGCCAGCAGGTTTCGACCGGCGGCACCGTCCTTGGCGCGATTGCCGCCGGCATCGCGCACGATGTCCGAAAGCGGCGTGCGGGCGAAGGTTTCCTTCATGCCGAGGTCTCTCAAGCGAAAGCTGAAGTCATAGTCCTCGGTCAGCGAACTCGTGTTGAACGGGCAACCGTTGCGCTCCTTCATCGCCGCTTCGATCGAACGCCGGCTGTAGCACGATGCAACACCCGCGCCCGGCACGACCCCGGTCAAGCGTGCCCGCACCGGCACGTCCTTCTGGTGCGTTTCGCTGAAATCGTCGAGATAGCAGCCGGCGACGAACTCGTTCCATTTCCGGGGCAATGACAGCACGGGAAGCTGGACCAGATCGCTCTCCGCCACCGCATGGTTGAGGTACTTGAGTTCGACCGGGTGAATGACATCTTCGCAGTCGTGCATGACGACGCCCGCGAACTGAATATGATGGACCGCTTCGTAACGCAGGATCGCCTCGAGAATCCAGTTGAGGCAGTCCGCCTTGCAGGTCGGCCCGTCGTTCATGACCGTGGCACGCGTCACCCTGCCCGGATACCGGCGGACCATCCGTTCGACTTCCGCCGTGGTTTCGGCGTCGTTGTGATAGGTGCCGACGAAGATGACATACCGCTCGTACTCGATGGTCGCCAGCGTGTTTTCGATCATCTTGGCGATCACGTCGTACTCTTTCCATGCCGGCACCATGAGTGCGAGATGGCGCTCTTCCAGCGCGCGCAGCATGCCGATGTCGACGGTCTGCGATTTCTCGCGACGCAGGATGCGCCCGATTTCGAATGACCAGTAACAGCCATCCAGCGTCAGGTCATCCAGCGTGCTGACCAGGATGACGAGGGCGGTCACAATGGCGACAAGGTTGAGCGCATATAAATACGCACTCCATATCATATTATCCATTACCTTTCCGCGATTTTCGCTCGTCTGTATTTCTTCTCCGCACACCAACGGAAGACGAAACCGCCCTGTCCCCGTCGACCCCGTCACGTCCACTCTTGCGGCTAACGCCACATCCGTTCTCGTCGTTCTCAAAAGACTCGAGGCTGCCTGGAGCGCTATTGATACGACCACGCAACATCACCAAAAATGCAACGTGTTCAGTGGATGACTTTTGACAGCCGGTTTCCCCGCTTGCCTGCATTCGTCCCCTGCGTGCGCCGGCGCTTGCAGCCGCCCCCCGATCCAGCGCCTTGCAGTGCGCCCCATACACCGCCTCTTCGATACACAGCGCTTCAAGCAAGTCGTGCGCCATCGTCCACCACCCTTGCGCCTTCCGGGTACCGGGCGTGTGCCGCACACGATCGGCGAATCGAAACCGAGCCAAATGTTTCAGTGCTGAAACATGCGGACCGGCGTTCCGAATATGAGACGTTTGGCAGGTTCTCTACCCTCGCCCCCGATCATCGCGACCGGAGCGCGTCACGCGATTCCGTCGATCCTGGACGGACGGATCGACGATGAAACCGAAAATCCGGTGCTCCGGTCGCCGTTGGATGGATGCGCCGCCGGCTCGGTTGCCGCGTTGCCGTGGGCGGAACTAAGCACGCAACCGGTTTCACCTGAATCGCTCAAACAGACGTTACGCGTTCGTCGGACCCAATTTCCGAAACCGGTCGCGTTGCATGCGTGAAACGTTTATCGAGACAATTTCGGACCGTCTCGACGCGCCGATTTTGGCATCCCGGCCCGGTGTCCATTTGCGGCGGATGGTACAGAACTAGCTTGAAAGCCAACTGTCCGGTTTCGTTTCATTAACCGGGGTATTAAACGCAAAAAAATAACGACATAACACCCGATTCTAAATCGGGCAATGGGGCGTGCTCGTTTCGTTAACGAGAATCCAATTTGCATATCAAAGGATGAAAATCATGCCCTCGCATCGCAATCGATTTTTTCGAATCGGGTTGAGCACCGTTGGGCTACTCCTTGCATTGAGTCCCGCGCTCGTCATCACCAGCGCGGTTCAGCATGCGAGTGCGCAGCAGACGAACCAGTCGTCCGGCGGCAAGATCAAGCCCCCGCCATTGCCAAACGGTTCTGCCCAAGTCAACGTGAAACCCGGCATGTCCGATGAGGATTGGGACAAGGCATACAAGGAGACGGGGCGCCCGAAGTTCAGCAGAAATTCCGTCAAGAAGCACGGCGGCAACGTCGAACGCGACTAGGGAGATACGGCCATGAAAAAGATCTTGATCGTCATAGCCCTGCTTGCCGGACTCGCGCAAATGACATTGCCGGGCACGGCGCACGCGCAGACCACGACCGCACATACGCTCGTGTTATACGACAACCCGGCCAACGACCCGTTTTCGAAGCTCGGCCTGATGTACAGCATCATGTTGAGGAACCTGCTCGGCCACTTCAATACGACCGTCGACCTGGTACCGATACAGAACTACACGTCCGGCATGATCGGGAGCCACGACGCCACGTTCTATATCGGCGACTACTACAACAACCCGATTCCGACGGCGTTCATGAGCGACGTGATGACCGCCACGAAAACCGTGGTCTGGTTCAAGTACAACCTGTGGCAGCTCGCGTGGAACACGGCCTATACGTTCAACCAGACCTTCGGGTTCAGCTTCCTGGGCCTTGCCGGGATGAACGCGACACCGTCGTCGAGCAATCCGAATCCCGGCTTCTACGACACCGTCACGTACAAGAACCTGGCGATGGTCAAGTACTACGCGTTCGACGCGTCGACCGGCGCCATCAACGCGGACCCGGATGTCGGCCTGACCCAGGTTCTCGATGCCACCAAGGCGCAAGTGCTCGTCACCATCAAGAACAGCAAGAGCGGCGCAACCACGCCCTACGTCATGCGCTCCGGCAAGTTCTGGTACTTCGCGGACATGCCGTTCTCCTACATCGGCCCGACGGATCGCTACCTGGTGATATGCGACATCCTGCACGACATCCTGCAGACCAATGCACCGGTGAATCATCGTGCACTGGTCCGCCTCGAGGATCTGGACGCATTCACGACGACGAGCTCGATGAGGCAGCTGTCGGACTATCTGTACTCGAAGAGGATCAAGTTCACGATGGCGACCATTCCGTTGTATACCGACCCGAACGGGTATTACAACGGTGGCGTGCCGGAGACGATTCACCTCGCACAGGCAACGGGCCTCAAGAGCGGGTTGAACTACGCGCTCCTGCGTGGCGGCTCGATCGTGATGCACGGCTATACGCACCAGTATGACTCGACGCCGAATCTTCAGAATGCGGTGAGCGGCAGCGACTTCGAGTTCTGGTACGCAGTCCAGAATCGTCCGGTCGACGAGGACTCGGTGCAATGGGCGAAAGGCAGAATGGCCGACGGCCTGCTCGAGTTCACGCTCAACGGCTACAAGATCGTCGGCTGGGCTGCGCCGCAGTACCAGATGTCGCCGATGGCATCAACGGCCACGGCGCAGACGTTCCCGACCACGTTCCAGCGGGCCGTCTACTACACGTCGACCAATCCGCAGATCGGGACGGGCGCGCCCAACCAGGACTTTTCTGCCGGGCAATTCTTCCCGTACATCATCAACTCCGATTACTACGGGCAACGAATCATTCCGGAGAACCTGGGCAGCCTTCAATACAACATCTGCAGTAAAGACCCGTTCTCGTGCATCACGTACACGTGGCAGCAAATCGTGACCAATGCGCAATACGGTCTGGCGGTGCGGGACGGCTTCGCGTCGTTCTTCTTCCATCCGTACTGGCTCGAGCCCGATCTCGGACTGCCCGCCTTCCAGGACTTCCAGAGTATCGTGACGGGCATCACGAATCTCGGCTACACATGGGCGGACGGCACGACGGCCAAGTGACGCGAGCCGGTGGAAGCCTCGTGCGACCCGCAGCAGCAAGGCGGGTCGCACGTTTGCATGTGATCGGCTACGATGTCGCGCAGGAATGCTTCCGGGGAGGCCGCGATGATCACGTACGCCATCCCGGCCTTGCGCGGGATTCGACTGCGTCTGGGCCGGTTCCGGCACGCAGGCCGGCCACGCCGGCGCGCGCGCGCGCCGCGTTCGTCCCGCGCGGCGATGCTCGCGGCCGTCGGGGCATCGCTCGCCGTGGCCGCGTGCAGCTGGACGGCGCATGACGTGCATGCCGACGGAATCGTCTGGCAGGTCGACAACGCGACGACGAATCCCGTCGGGAACTGGCAACAGCTCGGCGTGCACGATCTGTTGATCCAGTGGAGCGTCGTCGACGATACCGCGTACGTGCCCGACGCCGGCATCCGTCCCGCGGCACACCTTCCCGACTGGGGGCGCATCGGCCGCGAACCCTGGGCCAGAAACGTCATCCTGGGCCTCGCCGGTTACCAGGATGAAAAGCGAGCACGCACCCATTTGTCGACACTCGCGGACCAGTCCCTGGCGGTAGCGCGCACGCACGTTCCGCTGAATGTCACCGGCTACTACTTCCCGGTCGAAATCGACCCGACCTGGCAGGACGCGCCGAAGCTTGCCGATATCCTGAAGCGACTGCCGCGTCCGCTGTGGGTGAGCGTCTACGACCAGACCAATATCGGCGGGAAGGCGCTGGCGGACTGGCTCGTGTCGTGGCTGCCGTCGGACGTCGGGGTGTTCTTCCAGGACGGCTGCGGCGTCTATGCGCGCGAACCCTACGTCGCGCGCGCCTATGTCGACGAGCTGACCTCGCGCCTCGGAAAGCAACGTGTGCGGGTAATCGCGGAGGCCTTCCGGCCCGCCGAGCACGGGGGATTCCGGGCGGCCAGCGCCGACGAATTGAGCAGGCAGCTGACAACCTACCGTGGCTATCAAGTCTATCTGTTCGATGGCCCGCACTATGTGTCGGACAACCTCACACGCGAACTCCTCACGCGTCCGGCCAAGCCACCCGCGGCCGAGCCGGCCAAAACGAGTCCCTAATCCTGCTACGCCGTGCTGCAATGCGGGGAGCGAGCCTCAGGGTGCCCGGCAGCAGGTAAGCAACGCCCCGCCGAAACGGCGGGGCGCGATGCCCGACAGATGCTGCGCGGGCAATGGGCGAGCAGGACACGCGCGGCCGCATCGACGATTCGTTTCGATGCACGTGCCGGTCATCCGGTTGAACGCGCGAAGGTGCGTTGCAGGTCAGAACTCCATGTCGAGTTCGTCGATGTCTTCGTGCTCCGCCTTCGCGGCATCGATCCACTCCGCCACGAACGGATGCGCGAGCATGCGCATGCAGTACTCGGCAATATCGGGTTCGAGTTTCACGTCGTACGTCAGGAATCGCGTGACGACCGGCGCGTACATCGCATCGGCGATGCCGATCTGCTCGCCGAACAGCCAGGGGCCGCCATACGCGGCCAGACACGCGCGCCAGATCGTCACGATGCGCTCGATGTCGTGCTGCGCACGCGACCAGATCCGGAAGCCGGGAAAATGCGCACGCAGGTTCATCGGCAGCGCGGAGCGCAGCGCACTGAAACCGGAATGCATCTCGCCGCAGATCGACCGGCAATGCGCACGCGCACGCCGGTCGTCGGGCAGCAGCCGCGCCTGCGGCCGGATTTCGTTCAGGTATTCGGCGATCGCGAGCGTGTCCCATACCGTGCTGCCGTCGTGTGTCAGGCACGGCACGAGAATCGACGGCGACAGCAGCAGCAGTTCCGCGCGCGATGCCGCATCGATCGGCACGCTGATCGTCTCGAACGCGAGGCCGCTCAGCTTCGCGAGCAGCCAGCCGCGCATCGACCACGACGAGTAATTGCGGCTGCTGATGGTCAACGTCGTCTGTCCGGTAACGTCCATGTCGCTCCCCTGCTGATTGCCGTTCGTACCCCTGCACCGAAAGCGCGCGCCACGCCGTGCGAAGCGCACCACGCCTGTGCGAAGCATTCGCCGAAGTGGCGCAGCGCGCTGCCCGGCGCAGCGACACATCGAGTAGGCCGAGCGTCGTTGGCAACGGCGGCGCATCGCATTCGGTCGTCGGGCCCCACGCGCCGCATGCATCGCCGCATGAGACGCCGCGCGCGTCGCCACGCGTATCGCCGCATTCGCAAACCCCGTGCAACGCGCGTGCCAGCCGCACGCTGGCATACGGCTTGCCTCGCTCGACGTAACGCGACGCAACGAACGACGGCCATGAACCTGCTTGCCTATCCTTTCTACCAATGGTCTGCCGAATGCCTGCGTCCGGCGCGCGCATGGGCGGCCGCCACGCGCGCGACGATGTCGCTGTGGCCGCCCGCCACGTCGACCCCGACGGGCCGCATGGTCGACGCGCTGTGCGAACTGCTCGAATGCTGCGCGTTCTCGCACCGGCGTCCGGCGTTCGGCATCGCGTCGACCGTCGTCGACGGCGAAGTGGTGCCGATCGTCGAGGAAGCCGCGGCGGCCACGCCGTTCGGCACGCTGCTGCATTTCCGCAAGGCGCGGCCGGTGGCGCGCCAGCCTCGCGTGCTGATCGTCGCGCCGATGTCCGGGCATTTCGCGACGCTGCTCCGCGGCACGGTCAGCACGATGCTGGCCGATCACGACGTGTACATCACCGATTGGCACAACCCGCGCGACATCCCGCTCGCGGCGGGCCGCTTCGGCTTCGACGAATACGTCGGGCACGTGATCGATTTCATTCGCCACATCGGCCCGGATGCGCACGTGCTCGCGATCTGCCAGCCGACCGTCGCCGCGCTTTCGGCGGTCGCGCTGATGGCCGCCGCCGGCGATCCCGCCCAACCCGCGAGCCTGACGTTGATGGCGGGGCCGATCGACTGCCGCGTGAATCCGACGAAGGTCAACGCGCTCGCCACGAGCCGGCCGATCGAATGGTTCGCGCGCAACCTGATCAGCGTGGTGCCGGCCGGCTTCGTCGGGGCGCAGCGCTGCGTGTATCCGGGCTTCGTGCAGGTCGGCGCGTTCATGTCGATGAATCCCGACCGCCATGCGGCGTCGTTTTCCGACCTGTACTACGAGCGCGCGAAAGGCGACCCCGCGAAGGCCGACACGCTGCGCCACTTCTACGACGAATACTTCGCGACGGCCGACCTCACCGCGGAGTTCTACCTGGAGACGGTCGAGAAGGTATTCCAGCAATACGCGCTCGCACGCGGCGAGCTGACGGTCGGCGACCGGCTGGTGGAACCGGCCGCGATCCACCGCACCGCGCTGTTGACGATCGAGGGCGAGAAGGACGACATCTGCGCCGTGGGCCAGACGGTGGCCGCGCAGGAGCTGTGTTCGGGATTGCCGCCGTACCTGAAAACGCACCACGTGCAGACGGGCGCGGGCCATTATGGCGTGTTCAACGGCGGCCGCTGGGAAACGCAGATTTATCCGATCGTGCGCGCGACGATCCACGACAACGAGCCGTACGATCGCACCGCTACGAACGGCAGCGCGAGCGGCGCGCACTACGTGACGCTGCGGGCGTTGCTCGACGCGCGCGCGGCCGGTCGCGACGCGACGGCGGCCGCGGCGCCATCCGATCACGTGCACTGAGCCCGCGCGGGATGGCAACGCTCGGTGCGGCACACCGGCGTTGCGCTCGAATCGCCCCGCCCGGATGGCGGGGCGCGATGCCGGGCAGTGCGCGAGCGGCAACGCTCGCGCGTTCCGCCGGTGTTACGAACAGGCCTTGCCGTGCGACGCGTGGTAGCCCTTCGCCTTCGCATCGGCTTCCGACATGTAGCTGCCGTGCTTCGTCTTGCCGTAGTACTTGTCGGTCGAGCAATGGTAGACCTTCGTGCTGTCGTTGGCCCACACCTTGCCCGCGCCGCCGCCGGGCGCCGCCGCGGCGGTCGTCGCGGGCGCGCTCTTCGCCGGGGCGGCGCCGGATGCGGCGGAAGCGACAGCCGCGCTCGCGGGGGCCGCGGCCGGTGCGCTCGCCGCGGCTGCCGACGCTGCGCCATACCACGTCTTCACGCCCTTGTGGCCGGCGCACGCGCCCTTCTTCGACGCGCCCGAGTAGAACGAGCCGTCCTTGCACAGCCCGGTCGTACCGGCCGGCGCGCTGGCCGGAACCTGTGCGAACGCACCGATCGACACACCCATGCCGGCGACGAGCGCGGCGATCAACATCGTCTTTTTCATGATCCTCTCCTGATTTGCCTGAACGGGAAAAGCGTCCCGACGCTTTGCCGGGAATAACGCGTCGCGGGTCAACGGACCCAGCGGCACACGCGGTGATGGTGGTGATCGAAATGGCACACACGGTGCGAATGGGCTTCGGCCAGCGCCGGCACGAGGGTGGCACAGGCGACGGCCGTCACGGTCAGGATCTTCGCGATGCGGGTCATGGACATTCTCCTGGGTAGGCCAGCCGGTGGTCCGGCTGTTACGTCCTTAACGCCGGTCGCCGACGCGCCGTGCACCGCACCTGCATCGAATTGACGATCTTTGACACGGTGTAACGAAACATCACGCGAAGCTGACAAATTGCCACCTGTCTTTTCGATTTCCTTACGCGGCAAATGCTTCGGATGTCGAATGACCCGGTCAGAACCCGAAGCCCGGACAGGATCCATAAAAAAACCGCCCGAAGGCGGTCTTTCTCGGGCACGCGGATGCCTCGCATCCGATGCGACGGAGGGCTACGCGCCCGCGTCGCCCCACGGCGTCGGCGCCGGCACCGCGCACGGCCCTTCGACGTCGATCGACTTGAAATCGGCCGGCCCGACGATCTCCAGGTACTCCATGTCGGGCGAGTAGTCGAACAGGTAGTGCACGATTCCCGGCGCCTGGTGCACGCAGTCGCCGGCGCTCACCAGCGTCTCGCGATCGCCGTACATGAAGCGCGCCCAGCCCTTCAGCATCATCACGATGTGGAACTCGGCCTCGTGACGGTGCCAGCCGGTGCCCGCCGCCGGTGCATGATTCGCCCTGACGAGTTGCGCGACGACCTTGCCGTTCGTCGCGGCCGCGATGCCGAGATCGCGATACAGGAAGAAGTCGCGCAGGCCTTCGCCTTGATATGCGGTGTCCTGCGGCTTCACGTGGGAAAACGCGGTAGGGGTCGGCGTGCTCATCGCGGCGCTCCTCGATCGAAAGAGTCGTCCGAAACAAGCATTTAGCGTTCCAGGCTGCGGCGGCCCCCGCTTACTTGAGCCGCCCCGACAGGAACTGCCCGAGCCGCTCGCTCTTCGGGTTGACGAGAATCTCCCGCGGATCGCCCTCTTCCTCGATCTTCCCCTGATGCAGGAAGATCACGTGGTTCGACACGTTGCGCGCGAAACCCATCTCGTGCGTGACGACGACCATCGTGCGGCCTTCCTCGGCGAGCTTCTGCATCACCTTCAGCACTTCGCCGACGAGTTCCGGATCGAGCGCCGACGTCGGCTCGTCGAACAGCATCACTTCGGGCTCCATCGCGAGCGCACGCGCGATCGCGACACGCTGCTGCTGGCCGCCCGACAGGTGCGACGGATACATGCCTTCGACGCGCGGCGCGAGCCCGACCTTCTCCAGATACTTGCGTGCCCGCGCAACGGCCTCTTCCTTGCCGATCCCCAGCACGGCCATCGGTGCCTCGATCACGTTCTCGAGCACCGTCATGTGCGACCACAGGTTGAAGTGCTGGAACACCATCGACAGCTTCGTGCGCATCCGCTGCAGCTGCTTCTGGTCGGCCACGCGCAGCGAGCCGTTACGGTCGCGCGCGGTCTGGATCGGCTCGCTGCCGATCGTGATCTGCCCCGAGCACGGCTGCTCGAGGAAGTTGATGCAGCGCAGGAACGTGCTCTTGCCGGAGCCGCTCGAGCCGATGATGCTGATCACGTCGCCGGCCTTCGCCTTCATCGATACGCCCTTCAACACCTCGTTGTCGCCGAACTTCTTGTGCAGGTTGTCAACGGTGAGCTTGTACATGCTTGGTCCTTCCTTGCGAATGCATTAGTGGCTGCGCGGCGAGAGGTACGCGAGCCAGCGCGTCTCGAGCTTGCGGAACGCCCAGATGAGCGTGAACACGACGATGGCGTACAGCACGGCGGCGATGCCGTAGGCCTGGAACGACATGTACGTCGCGGAGTTGACGTCGCGCGTGACCTTCAGGATGTCGGGCACGGTCGCGGTGAACGCGAGGGTCGTCGCGTGCAGCATCAGGATCACTTCGTTGCTGTAGCTCGGCAGCGAGCGGCGCAGCGCGGACGGCAGGATGATGCGCGTATAGAGCTTGAAGCGCGACATTCCGTAGGCCATCCCGGCCTCGATCTCGCCGGCCGACGTGGCCTTGATCGCACCCGCGAAGATCTCGGTCGCATACGCGCATTCGTTCAGCACGAACGCGAGCAGCGTGCAGTTCATCGCGTTGCGGAAGAACGTGTCGAGCAGCACGTGGTTGTGCACGACCTGCAGGCTGTAGATGCCGGTGTAGCACATCAGCAGCTGCACGTAGAGCGGCGTGCCGCGGAACACGTACGTATAGAGCCACACGGGGCCCGAGATCCAGCGGTTCGACGACGCGCGCGCGATCGCGAGCGGCACGGCGAGCGCGAAGCCGAACGCGATCGACACGACCAGCAGCCACAGCGTGATCGCGAGGCCGCTGAAGCGGTAACCGTCGGTATAGAGATAGCTTTGCCAGTACTGGCTGACGAGTTCGATCACAGTGCAAGCCTCCGGACGCCGACGGAATAACGCTTCTCCAGGTGGTGCAGCACGACGTTCGACACCGTCGTGATCGCGAGGTAGATCGCGCCGGCCGCGAGCGTGAAGAAGAAGAAATCGAGCGTGCTCTTGCCGGCGTCCTGCGACGCCTTCACGACGTCGGCGAGGCCGATGATCGACACGAGCGCGGTGGCCTTCACGAGCACCTGCCAGTTGTTGCCGATGCCCGGCAGCGCGAAGCGCATCATCTGCGGGAACAGGATGCGGTGGAACACGCGCCAGCCGCTCATCCCGTATGCGAAGCCCGCTTCGAGCTGGCCGCGCGGCACCGCGAGGAATGCGCCGCGGAACGTCTCGGTGAAGTACGCGCCGTAGATGAAGCCGAGCGTCACGACGCCGGCCACGAACGGGTCGATGTCGATCTGGTCCCAGCCGAGCAGGTCGGTCGCGTCGTTCAGCAGGATCTGGATCCCGTAGAACAGCAGCAGCATCAGCACGAGATCGGGTACCGCGCGGATCAGCGTCGTATAGAACGTGCCGACCGACTTGAGCACGCGGTTGGTCGAGAGTTTCGCTGCCGCGCCCGCGAGGCCCAGTATCAGCGACGCGGCAAGCGACAGCACCGCGAGCTTCACGGTCTCGACCGTGCCGGCCCACAACAGCGGGCCAAATCCTTGGAAGATCATATAAGGGATCCAGAACGATGTGGCTGGATTGTCAATAGCCATTAACCGCGCATCAAACGAGTTCTGCGCACTACCTGATGCCGTCTGCTCATCAAGCCAGAGGCATCACGCGAAGCGGGCGGCGCGCGCCACGGCCGGTGCGCGCCGCGAAGGCGTCAGCCGCCGTACACGTCGAATGCGAAGTACTTCTTCTCGAGCTTCTTGTAGGTGCCGTCCTTGATCATGTCGGCGATCGCATGGTCGATCTTCGCCTTCAGGTCGGCGTCGTCCTTGCGCAGGCCGATGCCGGCGCCGTTGCCGAGCGTCTTCGGATCGTCGATGTCCTTGCCGGCGAATTCGAAGTTCGCGCCACGCGGTGTCTTCAGGAAGCCGATATCGGCCTGCACCGCGTCCTGCAGCGCGGCGTCGAGGCGGCCGGACATCAGGTCCTGGTACACGCCGTCCTGGTTCTGGTAAGGCACGACCTGCACGCCCTTCGGCGCCCAGTAGGCCTTCGCGTAGGTTTCCTGGATCGTGCCCTGCTCGACGCCGACCGACTTGCCCTTCAGCGATTCGGCCGTCGGCTGCAGGTTCGCGCCCTTCTTCGCGACGAGGCGCGTCGGCGTGTTGAACAGCTTGTCGGAGAACGCGATCTGCTCGGCACGCGCCGGCGTCATCGACATCGACGACAGCACGCCGTCGAACTTCTTCGCCTTCAGCGCCGGGATCATCCCGTCGAAGTCGTTCTCGATCCACACGCATTTCGCCTTCAGGCGCGCGCAGATCTCGTTGCCGAGATCGACGTCGAAGCCGACGACCTTGCCGCTTGCATCCTTCGATTCGAACGGCGGATAGCTGGCGTCGACGCCAAACCGGATCGTCGACCAATCCTTGGCGTGGGCACCGACCGCGAGGCAGGCAAGGGCAATACTGAGCGCGAGTTTCTTCATGGCGTTCCTGTCATAGGCGAACTGGGCACGGGTCCCGTCGGGCGTCGCCGCCGCGAACCCTTCCAACCGGGAGGTCATCCGTCAGACGACTCTCCAAGTTGTACATACAACTTTGCCTTTTTCAGGTCACTGGCAGCAATCCGTGTTTATCTCTAATTGTCGGCGGATTGTTTACCTGAGCGAATTTTCCTTATATTTCAATTCGCTACACCTTACATGAAGCTGAACCCCTTGTTTCGGTGCGGATTCGGCACATCGTCGCCGCCCATGCATTTGTCTATACTTTTCGTTTGCCGGGCTCGCCGGCGCGGCGGCCGCGGCCCGTACGGGCCCCGCGGGCCCTTGGCCGGCGCGCCGGATGCGGGCCGGAATAACCCGAATCCCGGGCCCACAGTCGGGCCCGCGCGGCGTCGAACCCGGTACACTCCGCCCGGACACCGCACGAAGGCCCGCGCGCGACGGCACGCGGCCGCCGTCTCTCGAACAGCAATGCAATGACCACACCGATCTATCAGGAAATCAAGGACTTCATCCTCGCGCGCATCCATGCGGGCGAGTGGGCGGAAGGCGACCAGGTGCCGTCGGAAAACGAGCTCGCGCGCGAATTCAACGTCGCGCGGATGACGGTCAACCGCGCGCTGCGCGAACTGACGGCCGAGCAGGTGCTCACGCGCACGCGCGGCTCGGGCACGTATGTCGCGTCGCCGAAATACGAATCGACGCTGGTGGCGATCCGCAGCATCTCGGACGAAGTCGCCGCGCGCGGCCATGCATATCGCGCGCACGTGCTGGAGGTCGGCGCGGCCATCGCCGACGCGAAGCTCGCCGACGAGCTGCGGCTCGACGCCGGCAGCCCGATCTTCCATTCACGCGTGCTGCACTTCGAGAACGACACGCCGGTGCAACTCGAGGAACGCTGGGTCAATCCCGCCTGCGCGCCCGAATACGCACTGCAGGACTTCACGACGACGACGCCGAACCAGTACCTCACGCGCGTCGCGCCGCTGCAGCGGGTCGAATACCGGATCGAGGCCGCGATGCCCGATGCGCAAACGCGCCGCCACCTGACGATGGACGAACGCGAGCCCTGCCTGCTGCTGCATCGGCGCACATGGTCGCAGGGGATGGTCGCGTCGGTGGCCAATCTGTGGCACCCGGGCAGCCGCTACCGGTTCACCGGGCATTTCTGACGCGGCGCCGGCGCGTTCACCGCATGCCGGGCCGCCCCCAGCGCTCGATCGCGGCGACCGCCCGCCGCACGCCGTCCTCCCGTGCGATCCGCGCACCGAGTCCGGCGGCGCGCGCCTGCGTGTCGGCACGCGCCGCGAACGCGATCGCGCGTGCGAGCGCGGCGGCGTCCACGCGCCGGCCCGCCACCGGCGCATCGGCCACACCGAGCCGATGCAGCCGGTTCGCCCAGAAGAACTGATCGCCCGCGAACGGCACGACGACCGACGGAATGCCCGCCCGCGCGGCCGAATGCGTGGTACCCGATCCGCCGTGGTGGATCGCCATCGATACATGCGGAAACAACCGGTCGTGCGGCGTCTCGCCGATCACGCACACGTGCGCCGGCAGCATCGACGCATCGATGCCGCTCCAGCCCGGATGGAACAGCGCGCGCCGGCCGTCGAGCGCCTGCAGCAGCGCGCCGACCATCGCGGCGCGATCGAACCCGGCCATGCTGCCGAAGCCGATGTACACGGGCGGCTCGCCCGCGCCGAGAAAGGTCGCCAGCGCGGGCGGCGGCGTCCACGCCGGCGCGTCGGCGTGCCACTGACCGCAGGCCTGCACGTGTGACGGCCAGTCGGCCGGATCGGACAGCAGCACGGGCGACACGCCGTACAGCATCGGATGATCGGTCCAGACGTGCCGGCGCGCCGGCAGGCCGCACACGCTGGCGCGCGCTGCATTGGTCGCGTTCCTGAACGCGTGCCACAGCAGCGCGTTCACGAGCCGGTGGCTCGCGCGATTCAGCCGGCGCGGCACCTTGCCGGGCGGCAGGAACGGCGACGCGAATGCCGCGGTCGGCGTGATCGGAATCATCCCCGTGCCGATCGCCGGCACGCCGCGATACTCGGCGACCGACAGCCCGACGAACGACGCCAGCCCCGACACCAGGATCGCATCGCAACCGGCCGACGCGGCCGCGACTTCGCGCATCCATGCCGCCGTGTTCGCATTCGCGATCGCCGCGAGCGCCTTCGACGTGTCGTTGAAGCCGCCGCGCCCGCGCACCGCGTCGGACAACGCGCCATCCGGCGCGATCGCCGCGCGGATATCGCCGGACAACGGCGCGCACGGCACCCCGAGCGCGGCGGCCGAACCGAGCGTCGCGGCGTCGGCCAGCAACCGGACCTCGTGGCCCGCATCCAGCAGCGCACGGCCGAGCGCCGCGAGCGGACGCGTGTCGCCTTCGGTGCCGTAAGTGACGATGACGAGCTTCATGCGTGAACTCCCCCTGCACGATGCAGGCAAGTGGATTCATAAAAATGCACGTCGTATACTAATGCAATTCGTGCACTTTCATTCGATACCGAACCATGCCGACGACGACCGACGATCCGGGCCGCCGCGCACGCAAGCGCATCCAGATGCTCGCGCATCTCGCCGACACCGGCGCCCGCCTGTTCGATGTGCATGGCTACGATGCCGTGACGATGGAGCAGATCGCCGCGCAGGCCGATGTCGCGAAACGAACGCTGTACAACCACTTTCCGACGAAGGAAGCCGTGCTCGCGCACTGGCTCGAAGGCGAACTCGCGCGCGACCTCGCGCACCTACAGCGCGACGTCGCGCGACGGAAGACCTTCGCGTCGCGGATCGCCTGCGTGCTCGACGCGTCGGCCGCGTGGTGCGAGCAGCACCCGGTGTACCTGCTCGCCTACCTGCGGCATCGGTTCCTGAGCATCGGCGTGACGGAAGCGGAAAGCGGGAAAGACGGCGGCGGCGACATCGCGCTCGTGTGGCAGCAGCTGATCGCGGCCGGACAGCAGGCGGGCGAACTGGACCCGGCGCTGGCGGCCGACCAGCTCGCCACGTGGTTCCATCATCTGTATCTCGCGGCGATGCTGCGCTGGCTGACCGTGCCGGGGTTATCGCTGAAGCGGGAATTCCGGTCGGTCGCGAAGCTGTTCGTCGAAGGCGCGCAAGCGAAAGGCTGAGCGGCCGCCGAGGCGACGCTCGGGCAGGAAGGTGCGTGCGCATCGAACGTGCACGGCGCTCACGCAATTCACGCGCACGCCGGGCGCGCGCGCTGGCCTGCGATCTGGAACACCATCCGGAATCGCTGCTGCCCGGCAACGCGGGCGACACGCAACCGGCCGACGCGTCGCGCTCCGCGAGCGGAAGCCGCTGCATGCTTCGCGCGATGCGCCGGGATTTTTACAACGCATGCACGCACGGGATGCCAAATCTTCCGCGCAGCAGTATGCTGATGTCGTACGGCCCCGCACGATGCCTCGGGCAATCCCTTAGTCCGCACGTCGTCGCGCCGCCGTCGCGACCGCAATCATGCGTTTGCAAGGAGGGCTTCGTGATGGCTACCATGCATCAGCACTTCCACCTCGAACTACGGCACGCCACGGCGCCGACGTATTTCATCAGCTACCTGTTTCCCGCCTTGCTGTTCGTCTACGAACTGCTGCGCGTCGGCCAATGGATCCGCGATCACGGGATGCAATTCGCCGCGTTCAAGCAGATGGGTTACGAGTACCTGCTGATGCTGCTGTTCGTCGGGCTGCAGATCGTCGTCGAGGCGATCTTCCTGCTCGGCGCCGCGATGCGCCGCGACAATCGCGACTTCGAACACCGGTTGCCGAACGTGGTCCTCGGCATCGGCTGCTCGATCGCGATTCTCGCGCTCGATCTCGCGATCCAGCTGTCGTTCTGAGCGCCGGCGGGCTCGGCCCGCCGGTCGCATCGCGCGCCTGCGCCCGGCCGTTCAGGCGAGCCCACCGCGCAGGAACCTCGCCACGGCCGCGAGTACGTCGCCGCTCCGCTCGCGATGCGGCATGTGTCCGCATCCGTCGAGCAGCAGGAACGACGACGGCCCCGCGACGCGCGCGGCGATCCGCTTCGGATGCACGTCCGACCCGTATTCGTCCTGCTCGCCGTGAATCGCGAGCGTCGCGCAGCGCACGCGCGGCAGCGCGTCGTCGAGACTCCAGTCGCGAAACGCCGGCGACAGCCACGTGCCGACCCACGCACGCAGCACCCATTCGGCCTTGTCGCCGTGATAGCGCACGAGCCGCTCGAGCTGGCCCGGCGCGTCGAACTGCTGCCCCGCCTCGCGAATGCCGTCGAGCGTGCGATCCTCGACGAACGCCTGCGCGGCGACCGTCACCAGCGCGCGGCAACGCGCGGGATACGCGGCCGCGCAGCTGACCGCCATGCCGCCGCCGACGCTGTGCCCGAACGCCACGAACGCATCGATGCCGAACCGTTCGAGCAGCGCGCGGAAGCCCTGATCGGCCTCGTCGCGCACGAACGTCGTGCCGAGCTGTCCCGGATGGCGGTCGGACCGGCCGAAGCCGAGCCGGTCGTATGCGATCACGTCGCGTTGCGTGGCGCGCGCGAGTTGCGCGGGGAAGTCGCGCCAAAGTTCGACACAGCCGAGTGAATCGTGCAGCAGCACGATCGGCGCGGCCGGCCCGGTCGCGGCCGTCGCCTGCGCGGGCGCACCGCGCCAGCGCTTCGCGAAGAGACGCCCTTGCGGCGTCTCGACCCAGGTCTCCTCGGTCACGATTTCAGTCATGTGCATGTCATCGTCTGCATGAAGGCTGCATGAAGGCGGCCGCACGCGGGCGGACCGCAGAATGCCGACGATGGTGGCCGGCCGACGCGCGCGGCGTCAAGCAAGCCCCCACCGCCCGCGCGCTCATTCGGGCTGCGGCGGCAGATACTCCATCTGCGACTCGTCGTACAGCCGGTAGATCAGCGCCTGCATCGCGCGGATGTCCTCCGATTCGTCGAGCATCCGCATGCTCATGATGATCGGCGACACGAGTTTCGGATCGTCGAGCGGCTTGTAGCTGATGTCGTCGCGCTTCAGCCCGTACACGCTGTGCGGCACGACCGACACGCCTTCGCCCATCGCGACGAGCCCGAGCGCGATCTGCAGTTCGCGCGTCTCGTAGATCTTGCGCGGCTGCAGCGCGCGATCGTGGAATGCCGCGAGCACCTGGTCCGCATAGCTCGGCCGCGGCGCCTTCGGGAAGATGATCAGCGTGTCGTTCACGAGATCGTGCAGCGACAGCACGGGTTTCGCGCCGTCGAGCACGTGACCGACCGGCAGCGCGACGATCATCCGCTCCTCGCGCAGCACGACGCGCCGCACGCTCGGGTCCTCGTGACGGATGCGCCCGAACCCGACGTCGATGCGCCCTTCCTTCAGCGCCTTGATCTGGTCCATCGTCGACATCTCGTGCAGGCTCAGCTCGACGGCCGGATACTCGCTGCGAAAGCGCCGGATGATCTTCGGCAGCATCCCGTACAGCGTCGAGCCGACGAAGCCGACCGACATGCTGCGCTCGATCTTGCCGACCCGCTTCGTCATCGATTCGAGCTCGGTGGTCTGCGCGAGCAGCTGCACCGCGTGCGAATAGAAGAACCGCCCCGCGTCGGTCAGCTTCAGCGGCCGCGCGTTGCGCTCGAACAGCGGCACGCCGAGCGCGTCCTCGAGCTGCTGGATCTGCCGGCTGAGCGGCGGCTGCGCGATGTGCAGGCGCTCGGCCGCGCGCGTGAAATTCCGCTCCTCGGCAACCGCGACGAAGTAGCGGAGGTGTCTCAACTCCATGTTCGAACCCTCCCGGACAGGCCACGGACGTTCATTCGGCCCCGCGCACACACGTGCCGCGCCGGTCGTCCCGTGAGCGCCTGCTCCCGATGCCATGACGATACCTCAGCCCGCGCCGATACCGGCGCGAGCCGCGCCGCGCCCGCCCTCGCGGGCGGCGCACCGCGCAAAGCCGCAAAGCAAAACGGGAAGCCGCCAGGCTTCCCGTTGCTTCATCGACGCCGCGTCGCGGCAGCGTCCCGACCGCGCGTCATGCCTCGGTCGCGTACAGCGCATCGCGCTGCGCGTCGCTCAGTGAGTCGAGCGGCACGTCCGGCAGCCGATAGCAGATCATCGTGCCGTACAGCTCGGCCAGGCAGTTGCTGCCGGCGTCGAGCGCGTAGCCGTCCTCGCCGTCCGGCGCCGGCGGATACACTTCGCGCCACGCGTTGATCGCGGCTTCGATTCGCACGATGGAAACGGGTCCGGCCTTCCGCTCGGCGGGTGATGCGCTCATGGATTCCTCTGGATTGCGCGCTCCGCGGGCCGGGCCGGCCGCGGCGGAACGATGGAAACGCCGGGCGCCGCCGGCCGCCGCAACAGGCGCGCGCCGGATGCCCGATCCGCGCCGCGCTCGTCGCGCCGGCCGGACCGTGGCCCGGTAGGGTCGGGAAATATAACCGGCTTTGACCCCGTGCAGCGCAAAGCCGACAAAAAAAGCGGGGTCGGCGGCGGCTGGAACGGTATCTGGAACGACGCACGCGTCGGCTACCGACGTCGGCGGCACCCCGCGTCGCCCGGACGTCCCAACGAAAAACGGGAAGCCCGCGGGCTTCCCGTTTTCATCGCGCACCACGCGGCCGGTGGCCGCACCGGCATCAGCCGACGGTTTCGCGGTTCTCCACGCGCTGCAGCTGCGCGCTGCGGTTCGCGGCCGCCCACGGCGCGATCTCCATGTCCTCGTAGCGCACGAAGCGGCTCTTGTTCAGGAGCCGGTAGCCGAGCCACACGACGAGGAACAGCGGAATGCCGACGTAGGTCGCGGCCACGCCCGCCCAGTCGATCCGGTTCGCGAGAAACGCCTGGTAGTCCTGGCCGAGCGCGATCACGAGACACAGCACGAACGCGAACAGCGGGCCGAACGGAAACCACTTCGACTGGTACGGCAGCTGGTCGACCGCGTAGCCCTGCTTCACGTAGCCCTTGCGGAACCGGTAGTGGCTGATCGCGATGCCGAGCCACGCGATGAAACCCGTCATCCCCGACGTGTTCAGCAGCCACAGGTACACCGTCTTGTCGCCGTACAGCGACGTGAAGAAGCACAGCGCGCCGACGGCGGTCGTCGCGTACAGCGCGTTGCGCGGCACGCCGCCCGGCGACAGCTTCGCGAACAGCCTCGGCGCACGGCCTTCCGTCGCGAGGTTGTAGAGCATCCGGGTCGACGCGTACATGCCCGAGTTGCCGGCCGACAGCACGGCCGTCAGGATCACCGCGTTCATCACGCCGGCCGCGAACGCGAGGCCCGCGTGGCGGAACACGAGCGTAAACGGACTCACGCCGATGTCGGTCACGTCGCTCTTCAGCAGGTTCGGGTCGGTGTAGGGAATCAGCACGCCGATCACGAAGATCGCCAGCACGTAGAACAGCAGGATCCGCCAGAACACCTGACGCACCGCGCGCGGGATCGTCGTGCGCGGGTTCTCCGATTCGCCGGCCGCGACGCCGATCAGCTCGGTGCCCTGGAACGAGAAGCCCGCGATCATCGCGACGCCCATCAGCGCCGGCAGGCCGCCCGCGAACGGCGCGTCGCCGATCGTCAGGTTGCCCCAGCCGTTGCCCGGCGCGCCCTTCAGAATGCCGAAGATCATCAGCAGGCCGACGCCGATGAACGCGACCACGGTGACGACCTTGATCAGCGCGAACCAGTATTCGGCTTCCCCGAAGCCGCGCACGGTCAGCGCGTTGAGCAGGAACATCACGCCGAGGAACGCGGCGCTCCACCAGACGCCCGGCACGTCCGGGAACCAGTAGTGCATCACGAGCTGCGCGGCGACCAGCTCGACCGCGATCGTCACGGCCCAGTTGTACCAGTAGTTCCAGCCGAGCGCGAAGCCGAAGCCTTCGTCGACGTATTTCGCGCCGTAGGTCGCGAACGAGCCCGACACCGGCATGAACGCGGCCATTTCGCCGAGGCTCGTCATCAGGAAATAGACCATCAGGCCGATCAGCATGTACGCGACCATCGCGCCGCCGGGGCCGGCCTGCGAGATCGACGCGCCGGACGCGACGAACAGGCCCGTGCCGATCGAGCCGCCGATGGCGATCATCGTCAGATGGCGCGCCTTCAGCGCGCGATGAAGCTTGGGTGGGTTCGCGGACGAACCGGGTTGGTCGGAATTCGGGATTGCGGACATAAACGAGACGAACGTTGAGCGGGCCGGCATCCGGGGCCGGCGCATGCGGGATCGGGGCGCGTCGCGCCGCCTGCTGCGATGCATTCGATGCGGCCCCGATACGCGTTGCGCGCCGGGCGCCAGCGGCGAAGCGCGGATTCTACCTGATTCGCCGTCGGAACCGCTCGGGTCCGGACACCCCGGCGCCGCATGCCGACGCGGGGTGAGCCGCGACGGTGCACCTCCCCGCCCGATACGCAATCGCGCCGGCGCAATAGCCCGATCCTGTATTAAAACGACAAAATCGATCGATATGCCCTAATAATCAGACAAAATACCGTCTACCCATAATCGCGATTCAAATCGAAACGAACGCCCGGCTCAAGGTAATGATGCGTAATCGTTCCGAATCGGATTGGCGCATGCATGTTTTGCATCGAGCGGCGAATTTCGGGAATTCGCGAGATAATGCCGACTAATGCGAATTAATCAGAGCGCGGAATCGTCGACGACGCACATATCCGCCGCCTGCCCCGAGGATGATGCCACCCACGCCGCTCGCTACGCTGCGCCGTCATACCGCGACGGCCGTGGCACGCATACTGTCGCCCCGCGGCGTGCTCGTCGCCGGCGTCGTGCTGCTGCTGTTCAGCTGGGGACTCTCGACGTCGCTTTTAATCGAGGCACGCCACGACGCGTATGACCATGCGGTCGAAAATGCGCGCAACCTGATGCTGCTGATCGAGCGCGATATTTCCCGCAATATCGAACTGTATGATCTTTCGCTGCAAAACGTCGTCGACGGGCTCGCCGATCCGGAACTGACGGCATTGCCGCCGCGCCAGCGTCACCGGCTGCTGTTCGACCGCGCCGCGACCGGCGCGTATCTCGGCGCCATTTTCGTAATGGATCCGCACGGCAATATCGTGATCGATTCGGCCGCATCGCCGCCGCGACAAGGCAATTTCGCCGACCGCGAGTATTTCGCCGTGCATCGCGACCGGCTCGTGCAGGGCCTCTATATCAGCCGGCCCTATGCGTCCCGGCTGCGCGGCGGCGCGCTGACGATCGCGCTCAGCCGCCGGATCACGCTGGCCGACGGCCGCTTCGGCGGAATCGTCGTCGGCACGCTCAACATCGGCTACTTCCGCGCGCTGCTCGACGGGCTCGCGGTCGGCCAGCACGGCAGCGCGGCGATCGTCGAGGACAATGGCGCGCTCGTCTCGCGCCTGCCGTACGATCCGCGCGTGGTCGGCCTCGACCTCCACCACTCCCCGCTCTTCATCAAGGCGCAGCGCAGCAGCGAAGGCGTGCTGACGGGCGTCGGCGCGATCGACGACGTGCGGCGCATCTACGTCTACAAGCATCTCGCGCATCTGCCGCTGATCGTCGACGTCGCGCCCGCCGAGATCGACATCTACGCGCCGTGGCGCCATCGCGCGATCTGGACCGCCGTGCTGATGGGCCTGTTTACCGTGTTCATCCTGGGGGGCTCGCTCGCGCTGTCGCGCGAACTCGAGCGCCGGCAGGTCACCAAGTTGAATCTGTACCGGCTCGCGCATACCGATTCGCTGACCGGGCTCGACAACCGCGGCACGTTCGATGCCGTGCTCGCGAAGGAGGCGCAGCGCGCGTCGCGCAGCGGCCGGCCGCTGTCGGTGCTGTTCGTCGACGTCGATCATTTCAAGGCGTTCAACGACTACTACGGCCACCTCGCCGGCGACGACGTGCTGCGCCGCGTCGCGCAATCCGCGTCGCGCTGCCTGCGCCGCGACAGCGACCACGTCGCGCGCTACGGCGGCGAGGAATTCGTCGTCACGCTGCCCGACACCGACGCGCAGGGCGCGGCGACCGTCGCCGAAGCGATCCGCCGTGCGATCGCCGGGCTCGACATCGCGCACGTCCGCAGCCCGTACGGGCACGTGACGGCGAGCATCGGCGCGGCGACCAGCGCCGGCGGGCGCGTCAACGCCGCGACGCTGCTGCGGCAGGCCGACGCGGCGCTGTACCACGCGAAGTCCGGCGGCCGCAATCGCGTGTCGAACGCCGAGGCGAATACGGCCGACGCGTGACGCGGCGGCCGGCGGCACCCGCGCCGCGCCGCGCCGTCGTGGACAGCCCGCGCGCGTTCGGCTAGCGTTACGTCAGCCGCGCGTGCGGCGCGGCGCCGGCCCGCCCGCGCCGCACGCGCATTCCGGCCATCCCGCCGGCCACCCCCGCTCCGTCATGACCGCCCAGTTCCCTGCCCGATTCCCGCCGCTCCTGCGCCACGCGCTCCGTCCCCTGCTGGACCCGTACCGCCGCTACCGGCACGCGAAGCTGATCCATGCGGCGCGCGTCGCGCTCGCGATTCTCGTGTCGATCGCCTTGTCCACCGGCCTGCGCGTGCCGCACGGCGAATGGTCGACGATCACCGTGCTGATCGTCGTCGGCGGACTGCAGCACCACGGCAACATCCGCAAGAAGGCGGCCGAGCGCGCGCTCGGCACGTCGATCGGCGCGCTCGCGGGGCTGGGGCTGATCCTGCTCTACTCCGTCCTGCACGCGCCGCTCGCGATCTACCTGCTGATGGCGATCGCGTGCGGGCTCTGCGCGTATCACGCGATCGGCAAGGCCGGCTACATCGCGCTGCTGTCGGCGATCACGATGGTGATCGTCGCCGGGCACGGCGACAACGAGATCGTCGACGGCCTGTGGCGCGCGGTGAACGTGCTGACCGGCATCGCGATCGCGCTGGCGTTCTCGTTCGCGCTGCCGCTCTATGCGACCTACTCGTGGCGCTACAAGCTCGCCGACGCGCTGCGCGCGTGCGCGGCCGTGCATGCGCGGCTCGCGGGCGACCGCCACGTGAGCGACGACGCGCACCTGAAGGAAATGGCCGCGCTGAGCGCGCTGCTGGTGCAGCTGCGCTCGCTGATGCCGTCGGTGTCGAAGGAATGCGACATCCCGGTCACGCAGCTCGAGGCGATCCAGCGCGGCCTGCGCCTGTGCATCGGCTATCTGGAGATCCTGTCGAGCACGGTGCCGGCCCGCGACGACCTCGCCGCGCGCGAATACATGCGCACCGAGATGAAGGCGATGAACCGGCGCATCCGCGACACGCTCGTCGGCGCGAGCCGCGCGCTCAAGTTCGGCACGCCGAGCCGGCTCGCACCGCGCCGCCGGCCGGCCGAGCCGCCGCACGACGCCCCGCCGGCGCAGTTGTCGGGCTACGTGTCGATCACGGCCAAGCTGGCCGGCGAAGTGGATCAGTTGCGCGAGAAACTGCTCGATACCGCGCAGGCGTGGAATATCTGAACCTGGAGCTTTGACGATTCGAAGGCCGACGGACGCCGGGCGCCTCAGGGCATCTTTCATTAGCCTTTCATAAAGGTGGCCCGGCATCCTGAGCGCGGATGCCGCACCGGCCGACCGATCTGGCCCCGCCAATCGGGCGTGCGCGCCGGCGCGCCTTCGCCAGTTTCGACCGCCGTCCGAGGCCGTTTCGCGCCGGATTCTCCGGCCGGTTAATCGCCCGCCAGGCCCGTCGCGACAGGCCCGAAGACGTATTGGCGCGAAAATCAGGTCTTGCCCCAACTTCCCGGACAGCCGATACTCGCATATTCCGCGAAATACGATCCCACCGGCTTCAATCCACGGTAATTCCTATGAGCACGATTCTCGAAAGCCTCCCGACCGGCCAGAAGGTCGGTATCGCCTTCTCCGGCGGCCTGGACACCAGCGCCGCGCTGCACTGGATGAAACTGAAGGGCGCCGTCCCGTACGCATACACGGCGAACCTCGGCCAGCCCGACGAAGACGATTACGACGCGATCCCGAAACGCGCGATCGAATACGGCGCAGCCGGCGCCCGCCTGATCGACTGCCGCGCGCAGCTCGTCGCCGAAGGCATCGCCGCGCTGCAAAGCGGCGCGTTCCACATCACGACCGCGGGCGTCACGTACTTCAACACGACGCCGATCGGCCGCGCCGTGACGGGCACGATGCTCGTCGCCGCGATGAAGGAAGACGGCGTCAACATCTGGGGCGACGGCAGCACGTACAAGGGCAACGACATCGAGCGTTTCTACCGCTACGGCCTGCTCGTGAACCCGGACCTGAAGATCTACAAGCCGTGGCTCGACCAGACGTTCATCGACGAACTCGGCGGCCGCGCCGAAATGTCCGAATTCATGAACCAGGCCGGCTTCGCCTACAAGATGTCGGCCGAGAAGGCGTATTCGACCGACTCGAACCTGCTCGGCGCGACGCACGAAGCGAAGGACCTCGAAAGCCTCGAAAGCGGCATCAAGATCGTGAACCCGATCATGGGCGTCGCGTTCTGGCGCGACGACGTGAAGATCGCCGCCGAGGAAGTGACGGTGCGCTTCGAAGCCGGCCAGCCGGTCGCGCTGAACGGCGTCGAGTTCAAGGATCAGGTCGAGCTGCTGCTGGAAGCGAACCGCATCGGCGGCCGCCACGGCCTCGGCATGAGCGACCAGATCGAGAACCGCATCATCGAGGCGAAGAGCCGCGGCATCTATGAAGCCCCGGGCCTCGCGCTGCTGTACATCGCATACGAGCGTCTCGTCACCGGCATCCACAACGAAGACACGATCGAGCAGTACCGCGAGAACGGCCGCCGTCTCGGCCGCCTGCTGTACCAGGGCCGCTGGTTCGACCCGCAGGCGATCATGCTGCGCGAAACGGCGCAGCGCTGGGTCGCGCGCGCGATCACCGGCGAAGTGAAGATCGAACTGCGCCGCGGTAACGACTACTCGATCCTGAGCACGAAGTCGCCGAACCTCACGTATCAGCCGGAACGCCTGTCGATGGAGAAGGTGGCGTCGACGTTCTCGCCGCGCGACCGGATCGGCCAGCTGACGATGCGCAACCTCGACATCACCGATACGCGCGACAAGCTGCGCGTGTATTCGCAAGTCGGCCTGCTGACGCCGGGTGAAGCGTCGGCGCTGCCGCAGATCAAGGGCGACGACAAGTAAGTCGCTTCGTTCGACGCCGGGGCGCGTAGCCGATACGCGCTCCGGCCGGGCAGGCCGCATGTGCATCGGTGCACGCGCGGCCTGCTGCTTCTTCCTCCGCTTCTTTCCCTTCCTGCTCTACTCGCGCCACCGCGTCACGCGCAAACGGCGCTGCAAGGCTACGGCAATCGTGGCAAGCTGCCAGTCGTCCGATTTCCGGCCCGGCTCATGACTTCCCTCACCGTCATCCACCTGAACGGCCCGATCAACAGCGGCAAGACGACGATCGGTCGCGCACTCGCGCAGCGACTGCCCGATGCGCGCTTCATCGACGGCGACGATCACGACGCGCCCGACGACACCCCGTTCGACGTGCAGTGGGCGATCGCGCTGGCGCGCCTCGTCAAAGAGATCGCGCAGGCACGCGAACGTCATCTGGTGATCGCCTATCCGATCGGCGACGCGGAATTCGACCGGCTGCGCGCAGCCTGCGACGCACGCGACGCGCGCCTGTTCGTCGTGACGCTCGCGCCGCCGGAAGCGATCGCGGCGTCGGATCGCGGCACGCGCGCGCTGACGGACTGGGAGCGGCAACGTATCGCCGAGATGTATCGCGAAGGGTATGCGGCGCGCGCGTTCAGCGATTGCTTCGTCGACACGTCGAAAGCGTCGGCCGATGCGTGTGCGCAGGAGATCGCACGAAGCGCGCAATCGCCGAACGTGTAGCGGGGAAACCGGCGCGCGCGAGGGGCGGAAGTCGCGTCACACCGCGTAGTGGGCAAAGGCCTCGCGCACGCGAGCGCCGGCACCCTCCGCACAGTCGCCACGTCCGGCAACACGCGCTGCCTGCAATTCAATGATGATGCCGCACCCCCGGCACGACCTGCTCGCGCGCCCCCTTGCGGCTCAGCATGAGCGTGACGACCGCCGACACCGCGAGCGTGCCCGCCACCACGTACAGCCCGGCCGCATAGCCGCCCGTCACGTTCTTCAGCCAGCCGATCGCGAACGGCCCGACGAAGCCGCCGAGGTTGCCGATCGAGTTGATCATCGCGATCCCCGCGGCCGCGCCGGCGCCGGACAGGAACGCGCTCGGCATCGCCCACAACGGCGCCTTCGCGGCGCTGATCCCGATGTTGACGACGACCAGCGCGAGCACGGTCAAGAGCGCGGTGCTCGCCTGCCCCGCGAACACGAAGCCGATGCACGCGAGCACGCACGGAATCACGACATGCCACGTGCGTTCGCCGGTGCGATCCGAATGCCGCGCCCAGCCGATCATCGCGACGACCGCGGCGATGCTCGGGATGCCGGTCAGCAGGCCCGTCTGCCACGCGGTGAAGCCGAACTGCCTGACCATCAGCGGCGCCCAGAGGCCGAGCGTATAGAGCCCCGCCGACGTGCCGAAGTAGATCAGCGCGAGCGCCAGCACGCGCGGGTCGCGCAGCGCCTGCCACGCGCCGGCCGTGTGCCCGGCATGCGCGTGCCGCGCGTCGGCCTCGGACTTCAGCTTCGCGACCAGCCAGTCGCGCTCGTCCGGCTGCAGCCACGCGGCCTTCGACGGCGCATCGGTCAGGCACGTCAGCACGACGAAGCCGAGCAGGACCGCGGGCAGCGCCTCGACGATGTACAGCATCTGCCAGTCGGCGAGCCCGAACAGCGGCGGCATCTGCATGATCGCGCCCGACAGCGGCGAGCCGATCGCGGTCGAGATCGGCGCGGCCGCCATGAACCACGCGGCCGCCACCGCGCGCTGCTTCGCGGGAAACCACAGGCTCAGGTACAGGATGATGCCGGGGAAGAAGCCGGCTTCCGCGATGCCGAGCAGGAAGCGCAACACGTAGAAGCTCGTCGGCCCGGCTGCGAACGCGGACACCGCCGACACGATGCCCCACGTGATCATCACGCGCGCGATCCAGATGCGTGCGCCGACGCGATGGAGAATCAGGTTGCTCGGCACTTCGAACAGAAAGTAGCCGATGAAGAACAGGCCGCCGCCGAGTCCGAACGCGGTCGGCGACAGGCCGATCGCCTTGTTCATCGTCATCGCCGCGAAGCCGACGTTGACGCGATCGAGAAAGCTGACGAAGTAAAGCAGCATCACGAACGGAATGATGCGCCACATCAGTTTCCGCGCGACGCGGGTTTCCAGATCCGCTTGCATGTGTCTCCTCCTTCGAGGTCGAGTCGCGCGCTGTCCGCGCGGGCTCGGTGGGTACCGCCGGCATCACGACGAAGCGTGCGCGCCGGCGCCCGGCTCGCGTCGAATGCGCGAGTCGCGGGCAAAAAATCCGGGAGGCGGCGAACGGAAGGCGACCGGCTGCGCGTGCGGCCGTCGCCGTCCTCATCGCCGTTCTCGTTACTGTCAGGCGGCGACCGCCGCGTGCGCGACGCGCTCGCAGATGGCGGCCGTCACCTGCGCGGTCGTCGCGCTGCCGCCGAGGTCGCGCGTATGCAGCGACGGATCGGCCGTCACGGCCTCGATCGCCTGCATCACGCGCGCGGCCGCTGCCGTCTCGCCGAGATGCTCGAGCAGCATCACGACCGACCAGAACGTGCCGACCGGATTCGCGAGGCCTTGGCCCATGATGTCGAACGCGGAGCCGTGGATCGGCTCGAACATCGACGGATAGCGGCGCTCGGGATCGATGTTGCCGGTCGGCGCGATGCCGAGGCTGCCCGCGAGCGCGGCCGCGAGATCGCTGAGGATGTCCGCGTGCAGGTTGGTCGCGACGATCGTGTCGAGCGACGCCGGGCGGTTCACCATGCGCGCGGTCGCGGCGTCGACGAGTTCCCTGTCCCACGTGACGTCGGGGAATTCCTGCGCGACCTGCTTCGCGATCTCGTCCCACATCACCATCGCGTGACGCTGCGCGTTGCTCTTCGTGATGACGGTCAGCAGCTTGCGCGGACGCGACTGCGCGAGCCGGAACGCGAAGCGCATGATGCGTTCGACGCCGGCACGCGTGAGGATCGACACGTCGGTCGCCGCCTCGATCGGATGCCCCTGGTGCACGCGGCCGCCGACACCCGCGTATTCGCCCTCCGAGTTCTCGCGCACGATCACCCAGTTCAGGTCGGCCGGCCCGCAGCGCTTCAGCGGCGCGTCGATGCCGGGCAGGATGCGCGTCGGCCGCACGTTCGCGTACTGGTCGAAGCCCTGGCAGATCTTCAGGCGCAGGCCCCACAGCGTCACGTGGTCGGGCACGTCGGGGTCGCCCGCCGAGCCGAACAGGATCGCGTCCTTGCCGCGCAGCGCGTCGAGGCCGTCGGCCGGCATCATCGCGCCGTGCAGGCGGTAGTAATCGGCGCCCCAGTCGAAATCCTCGAACTCGAACGCAAAGCGGTCGCTGCCGCGGGCCAGCGCTTCCAGCACCTGCTTGGCCGCAGGCACCACTTCCTTGCCGATGCCGTCGCCGGGAATGGTCGCGATACGGTAGGTCTTCATGCTGACATCCTCGATTGATCGTGAGCGTGAACGCACTTTACCGAACTGGAAGTGTGGAAACCGGGGCTATACTCAAAGCATCTTTAACTTCAATTCATGAATCCCGTCATGGCGGATACCGTCCAGCCGGCCGATCTCGGCTTCTTCTCGACGCTGGCCGCGGCGGGCAGCCTGAGCGCGGCCGCGCGCGAGCTCGGGCTGACCGCGGCGGCCGTCAGCAAGCGGCTCACACAGATGGAGCGGCGCGCGGGCGTGACGCTCGTCAACCGCACGACGCGGCGCATGATGCTGACGCCCGAGGGCGACGTGTATCTCGACTACGCGCGCCGGATCCTCGATCAGATGGACGAACTGGGCGAACTGCTCGGCAGCGCGCGGCAGCGGCCGAAGGGGCTGCTGCGCGTGAACGCGACGCTCGGCTTCGGGCGCAGCCACGTCGGCCCGGCGATCTCGCGCTTCGTCGCGCGTTTTCCGGAGGTGTCGGTGCAGTTGCAACTGTCGGTGATGCCGCCGCCGCTCACCGACGACGCGTTCGACGTGTGCATCCGCTTCGGCGAGCCGCCCGATACGCGCGTCGTCGCGCGACGGCTCGCCCCGAACCGCCGGCTGCTGTGCGCGGCGCCCGCGTATCTCGCGCGGCACGGCACGCCGGGCACGCCGCACGAGCTGACGCGGCACAACTGCATCGGCATCCGGCAAGGCGACGAAGGCTACGGGATCTGGCGGCTGGCGAGCGGACGCGGCGCGGCGCGCAATACGGAAGCCGTGCGGATCAACGGCAACCTGACGACGAACGACGGCGAGATCGCGGTGAAATGGGCGCTCGACGGGCACGGCATCCTGATGCGCGCCGAGTGGGATATCCGCGACTACCTGGCCGACGGGCGCCTCGTCGTCGTGCTGCCCGACTACGAAACGCCGAGCGCGGATATCTACGCGGTGTATGCGCAGCGGCATCAGATGTCCGCGCGAATACGCGCGTTCGTGGATTTTCTGGCGGGGGAGCTGGGTGGGTGACGGGAGGCGGGCGCCAATGCACGCGAACGTATCAGGATCGCGGCGCGACCGGTTCGACTGATTGAGTCTGACGATGCACCGGCTGGCGGAATGCCAGTATTTTGGCGAACCGGCCCACAAATCGCCAGAATATTGGCACATCCGGACGCGCGCCCCGCCGTCACGCCGCGGCCGCCAGCCTCCCGTCGGGCTCGCACGCGGCGATCGCCGTCGCTGCCATCTGCCGCAGCGCTGCCCCAGGCACGCTCACACCGGCCCGGTCCTGCGCGGCATCCTCGAAACGCTCCGCGATCCAGTCGACGAACGCGCGCACGCCCGGCGACACGTGCCGGCGCTTCGCATAGACGGCCGACACCGAAACCGCGCCCGGCCGCCACCGCGGCAGCACTTCCTGCAACTGTCCCGCGTCGATCAGCGGCTGCGCGACGACGCGCGGCGGCTGGATCAACCCGAGGCCATGCACGCCGCACGCCAGGTACGCCTGCTCGTCGTCGACGCTGACGATGCCATCGAGCCGGATCTTGCGCACCGCGCCGTCGATCGCGAATTCGAGTTCGGCGGTGCGCTGGGCCGACGCGAACGCGCCGTTGACCGCGCGATGCCCGGCGAGCGCATCGAGCGAACGCGGCACGCCGCAGCGCTCGAGATACGCCGGGCTCGCGCAGGTCACGCGCTCGAGTGCGCCGAGCGGGCGCGCAACCAGCGACGAATCGGGCAGCGCGCCGAGCCGGATGCTGCAGTCGACCGCATCGCCGATCAGGTCGGCCGCGCGTCCGGACACGCCCAGCATCAGCACGAGTTCCGGATGACGCGCATGGAACGCGCCAAGCGCCGGCAGCACGATCGCGTCCGCCACCGCTCCCGGCAACTCGACGCGCAGCGGCCCGCTCGGATGCCGCGCCGCATTGCGCAGGCTCGCTTCGAGCTCGTCGACGTCCGCGGTGATGCGCTGGCACCGCCGGTAATACGCGTCGCCTTCCGGCGTCGCCCGCAGCGCGCGCGTCGTGCGCACCAGCAACGGCATGCCGAGCGCCGCCTCGAGTTCCTGCACGGTGCGCGTCGCGGTCGCGCGCGAAATGCCGAGCGAGTGCGCCGCGCGCGTAAAGCTGTTCATCTCGACGATGCGCGTGAAGATGCGCATCGCGCGAATCGGATTGTCCACCGGAAACTCCCGCGGAATACGGCATCACGCATCACGCGCGAACGCGACGCGGCGCATGCCTGTCAGTGAGCGAGCCGCGCCGCCGGCGCGGCGACCGGTTCAGTCGCGCGTGGCCGTGGCCGCGCGGGCCGGCGCGGCGAGCAGCTGCCGTGCCAGCGCGAGCGCCTCGTCACGATTCACCGCCGCGTTCAACGGATACCCCCAGACCTTCTCGAACGCGGCCGAGAACGCATCGAGCGCCGCGCGCCGCTGCGCGTCGGGCTCGACCGCGATCATCGCGGGAATCCATTCGCGCGATTGCGCGCGATTCGCCTTGCTCCATTTCGCGAGCTGCTTGCGCATCTCGTGATCCTGCGCATCGCGATCGTCGCCGGACGGTGCATCGTCGGTCAGGAACACGAAACGTTCGCGGCGCGCGAGCAACGCGTCGAGTTCGGCCAGCAAGTGCGCGGGATCGCTCGACGGCGAACGCGCGTAACGCAACCACACCAACGGGAATTCAGTCGTGACGATCTGCATGTCTGCCTCCAGATGAGAATGATTCTCATGTTAAGGAGCGACGCCCGTCCCGTCATTTCTCGTGCCGGCCAACCGCTTGTTCGATCCGGTCAAGCGCGCGCGTGCCGACCTGGCACGGCACGGCTCAGCACGGCACGGTCAGCGCTGCCGGTCGGTCAGGTATTGGGTCGGCGACTTGCCGGTCGCCTTGCGGAACATCGTCACGAAGCTGCTCGCGCTCTCGTAGCCGAGGTCGATCGCGATCTGGTGCACGCGGCGGCCCGCCGTCAGCATCCGCAGCGACAGCGCGACGTGCAGCCGCCGGCGCCAGTCGCCGAGGCTCATGCCGAGTTCCTTCGCGGCGAGCCGCGTGAGGCTGCGCTCGCTGACGCCGGCGCGGCGCGCGAGTTCGGGCAGCGGCGACTTGTCGGCCGGGTCGTCGAGCAGGTGATCGATCAGCCGGCGCAGCCGGCGGTCGGCCGGCATCGGCAGATACAGGTCCTCGACCGGCGCCGCGACGAGTTCGTCGAGCAGCGTCGCCATCAACCGCCCCTGCGGACCGTCGACGTCGTACAGGCTCGGGAAGCTCGCGGCCTTCAGCAGCAGTTCGCGCAACAGCGGCGACATGCCCAGCGTGCAGCAGCGCGCCGGCAGGCCGGGCGCCGCATCGGGCTCCACCAGCACCGCGTAGAACGTCGCGCCGGCCGAACCGCGCGCCGAATGCGTGACGCCGCCCGGAATCCACACCGTGCATTGCGGCGGTGCGCTCCACACGCCGCCGTCGATCTCGCAATAGATGACGCCGCTCAGCGTGTACAGCAGTTGCGCCTGCGGATGGCTGTGCCGTTCGAGCCGCCATTCGGGCTCGACGACCGAGCCGCCGAACACGACGAGCGGGCGCGGCACGTGATAGACGTCGGCGTCGGCAGCGGGGGCGGTAACGGGTGGCAGGTCGCGCATGGAACGATGGTGTCGAAAGCGGCCGGACGGCGTGCCCGCGCGGCCTTTCGTGCTTATACCAGAAAGGCGCCGGCGCGGCTGCGCGGTTCCCGGCCGGCATCGGCAGACGCGCGCCGATCCGAATACAATGCGTCGATCCCCCGCCGCCTCGCCAACCTTGCCGGAGCCGCCATGTTCGACCTGACCACGCTGGCCACCTTCACCGCCGTCGTCCTGGGCCTGTTCCTGATCCCGGGCCCCGCCGTGCTGCTCGTGCTGAGCCGCACCGTGCAGGGCGGCCGCAAGACCGGCATCCTGACCGGCCTCGGCGTCGCGAGCGGCGACTTCGTGCATACGCTGTTTGCCGCCGTCGGGCTGTCGGCGCTGCTGATGACGTCGGCGCTCGCGTTCAACGTCGTGAAGCTGGTCGGCGCGGCCTACCTCATCTACCTCGGCGTGCGTGCGCTGCTCGACGGGCCGTCCGATCCGTCGCTGCCGAAGGTGCCGCCCGTCACGCCGCTGACGGCGTACCTGCAGGCGATTCCCGCCGAAGTGCTGAATCCGAAGACCGCGCTGTTCTTCCTCGCGTTCATGCCGCAGTTCGTGCATCCGGAACGCGGCTCGACGTTCGTGCAGTTCGCGGTGCTCGGGCTGATCTTCGTCGTGCTCAGCTCGCTCTATACGACGCTGATCGCATGCTCGATCCGTCCGCTCGGCCGCGTCGTGAAGCGGCTTGCGTGGCTCACGCGCTGGCAGGGAAAGATCATCGGTTCGATCTTCATCGCGCTCGGGCTGCGCGTCGCGGTGCAACAGCGCTGACGCGGGTTTCGCGTGACGTCCGACGCGGCGGCCGCCGGCGAAATCCTCTATGCCGATCCGCGCCTCGTCGCGGTCTACGACCGGTTCAACGCCGGCGATCGTGACTTCGCGTTCTACGCATCGCGCCTCGGCACCGGGCGGCAACGGATTCTCGATCTCGGCTGCGGCACCGGCACGTTCGCGCGCCGGCTTGCGGCGGCCGGGCACGACGTCGTCGCGATCGACCCCGCACCCGCGATGATCGACCATGCGCGACGCCAGCCGGGCGCCGGCGCGGTGCGCTGGCTCGCGTGCGATCTCGGCGGCCTGCCGCCCGGCGCGCCGTTCGATGCCGTCGTGATGACCGGGCACGCGTTCCAGTGCCTGCTGACCGACGCGGAGATCGACGCGACGCTGTGCGGCGTGCGGCGCGTGCTGGCCGACGGCGGGCGCTTCCTGTTCGAGACCCGCAATCCGCGTGTCGAGCCGTGGCTCGGCTGGACTCCGGCGGCGTCGGCCACCCGCATCGATTCGCCCGAATTCGGCAGCGTCGAACTCCATCATGCGGTGACCGCGGTCGACGGTCCGATCGTGTCGTTCGACACGGTCTACCGCTTTCATCGTGACGATACGCAAGTGAAGAACGCGAGCCGGCTGCGCTTCATCGCGCAACCCGACCTGCAGGCGCGTGTCGCGGCCGCCGGCTTCTCGTCGGCCGACTGGTGCGGAGACTGGAACGGTGCGCCGTTCGACGACGCGGCCAGCGCGGAGATCATCGCGATCTGCCGAGCGTGAATGGTGGAACATCGTTCACGCGCGGCTACCGTGCAGCGAGCACTCCGCGAATCGAGTCGACCCGGTCGCGTCGTACCCCGATTCGGCCAACGCACGTCGGCCGGCAGCCAGTGAAGAAAAAGACAAGAATAGATGGAAGCATCATGCGTTCAAGAGCTTGCGCCGGACGACTGAAGGGGCGATCGAAGGTGAAGCAAATGAGTAACGATGATTTTCAGGTGATGGAACTGGCGAACGGCAAGCCGGTGAAGATGTGGACGCAAGGCGTCGCGGTCGAGGACGACGCGCGCACGCAACTGCGCAACACCGCGCAAATGCCGTTCATCTTCAAGCACGTCGCGGTGATGCCCGACGTCCACCTCGGCAAGGGCTCGACGATCGGCAGCGTGATCCCGACGAAGGGCGCGATCATCCCGGCCGCGGTCGGCGTCGACATCGGCTGCGGGATGATGGCCGCGCGCACGACGCTCACGGCGGCGGACCTGCCGGACGCGCTCGGCGGGCTGCGCAGCGCGATCGAACGCGCGGTGCCGCACGGCCGCGCGCCGGGCCGCCGCGATCCGGGCGCATGGGGCGATCGCACGCCGGCCGCCGTGACGGAGTCGTGGAAGTCGCTGCTGCCGGGCTTCCAGCGGATCGTCGGCAAGTATCCGAAGCTGGAAAAGACGAACCACTACGCGCATCTGGGCACGCTCGGCACGGGCAACCACTTCATCGAGGTGTGCATCGACGAAGCGGATCGCGTGTGGTTCATGCTGCACAGCGGCTCGCGCGGCGTCGGCAATGCGATCGGCAGCCTGTTCATCGAACTCGCGCAGGCCGACATGCGGCAGCACATCGCGAACCTGCCGGATCGCAACCTCGCGTATTTCACCGAGGGCAGCCGGCACTTCGACGACTACGTCGAAGCGGTGGGCTGGGCGCAGGACTACGCGCGCCGCAACCGGCAGGCGATGATGGACGCGGTGATCGGCGCGGCGCGCGGCGTGATCGCGAAACCGTTCGCGGTCGACGAGCACGCGGTGAACTGCCACCACAACTACGTGCAGCGCGAACGCCACTTCGGCGAGGACGTGCTCGTCACGCGCAAGGGAGCCGTATCCGCGCAGAAGGGACAGCTCGGCATCATTCCGGGTTCGATGGGCGCGAAGAGCTTCATCGTGCGCGGGCTCGGCAATCCGGAGAGCTTCTGCTCGTGCAGCCACGGCGCCGGCCGCGCGATGAGCCGGACCGAAGCGAAGCGCCGCTTCACGGTCGACGACCAGGTCAAGGCGACGCGCGGCGTCGAATGCCGGAAGGACGCGGGTGTCGTCGACGAGATCCCGATGGCCTACAAGGACATCGATGCGGTGATGGCGGCGCAGCGCAGCCTCGTCGAAGTGGTGCACACGCTGCGTCAGGTGGTGTGCGTGAAAGGATAGCGCGGCGCGCGGCCGAAGGCCGGGCGGCCGCGCTCGATGAAAGATCCGTGGCCGCGACCGTATCGCACGTCCGGTGCGGCCGACGACCGCGGTGATGCGCCACCGTCACGTCACGCGCCGACGATCGAGATCGAAAACCCGTCCCAGCCCTTCAGCCCGACCGTCTGCAAGGCGGTCGTCGTGAGGTTCGGCTCGGCGACGATCCGCGCGAACCCGTCGCGCACGCCGACGACGTCCGGCTCACGGTTGTCCGGATCGGCCACGCGCCCGCCTCGCACGACGTTGTCGACGACGATCACCGTGCCGGGCCGCGACAGTTTCAGCGCGGCGTCCAGATAAGCGGCGTTGTTGTCCTTGTCCGCGTCGATGAAGATGAAGTCGAACGGCGCCTCGCCCGCATCGACGAGCCGCGCGAGGCTGTCCTTCGCGCTGCCGACCACCACCGACACGACATCCGCGAACCCGGCGCGCGCGATGTTCCGCGTCGCGACCTTCGCGTGATCGGGGTTCAGTTCGAGCGTCACGAGCCGGCCGTCCGGCGGCAACGCGCGCGCGAGCCAGATCGTGCTGTAGCCGCCGAGCGTGCCGACTTCGAGGATGCGCCGTGCGCCGCGAATCGTCGCGAGCAGCTGCAGCAGCTTGCCCTGGTTCGGCGCGACGTTGATCGCGGGCAGCCCGGCCGCGTCGCTCGCCGCGAGCGCGGCGTCGAGCGCGTCGTCGGTCGGCACGAGCGTCGCGGAGAAATACGCATCCACCTTGTTCCACTGATCCTGGTCCATCGCGCCCCCTTCATCCGAGGAAAAACGCATTCTATGCGCGGCGGCCCCATAAGCAACAAACCATTCGTTCTAAGGACGGCAGCGCACCTGCTTCTATAATCGCTCGACCACGACAACAACAGATGGAGCACTCATGACCGATCAGGCCTCTTCGAACTGGCGCCTCGAAACCATCGCCGTGCACGGCGGCTATCGCCCCGACCCGACCACGCGCGCGGTCGCGGTGCCGATCTACCAGACCGTTGCGTACGCATTCGACGACACGCAGCACGGCGCAGACCTGTTCGACCTGAAGGTCCAGGGCAACATCTACACGCGGATCATGAACCCGACGACCGACGTGCTCGAACAGCGGATCGCCGCGCTCGAGGGCGGCATCGGCGCACTGGCGCTGGCGTCGGGCCAGGCGGCCGTCACGTACGCGATCCAGACGATCGCGGAAGCCGGCGACAACATCGTGTCCGCCAGTTCGCTGTACGGCGGTACCTACAACCTGTTCGCGCATACGCTGCCGCAATACGGCATCACGACGCGCTTCGCCGATCCGCGCGACCCCGCGTCGTTCGAGCCGCTGATCGACGCGCGCACGAAGGCGATCTTCGCGGAATCGGTCGGCAATCCGCTCGGCAACGTGACCGACATCGCCGCGCTCGCGGAAGTCGCGCATCGCCACGGTATCCCGCTGATCGTGGACAACACGGTGCCGTCGCCGTACCTGCTGCGTCCGTTCGAACACGGCGCGGACATCGTCGTGCACTCGCTGACGAAGTATCTCGGCGGCCACGGCACGAGCCTCGGCGGCGCGATCGTCGATTCGGGCAAGTTCCCGTGGGCGCAGCACGCGGACCGCTTCAAGCGGCTCAACGAGCCCGACGTCAGCTATCACGGTGTCGTCTACACCGAAGCGTTCGGGCCGGCCGCGTATATCGGCCGCGCGCGCGTCGTGCCGCTGCGCAACATGGGCGCGGCGATCTCGCCGTTCAACGCGTTCCAGATCCTGCAAGGCATCGAGACGCTCGCGCTGCGCATCGAGCGCATCAGCGACAACGCGCTGAAGATCGCGCAGCATCTCGCGCGCCATGAACACGTCGAATGGGTGAACTACGCGGGGCTGCCCGATCACCCGGATCATGTGCTCGTCGCGCGCTACCTGTCGGGCCGCGCGCCCGGCATCCTGACGTTCGGCGTGAAGGGCGGACGCGACGGCGGCGCGAAGTTCCAGGATGCGCTGAAGCTGTTCACGCGGCTCGTCAACATCGGCGACACGAAGTCGCTCGCGACGCATCCGGCCTCGACGACGCACCGCCAGCTGTCGCCGGCCGAGCTCGCGAAGGCCGGCGTGAAGGAGGAAACGGTACGGCTGTCGATCGGCATCGAGCACATCGACGACCTGCTCGCCGATCTCGACCAGGCGCTCGCGCAGCTGTGAGCCGATGCGGGCGTGCCGACACGCCCGCTTCAAGGTGTTCAATCCCCGGTTCGCGATGGATCGCGTCGCATACCATCGAATGCGTGACGGGTGATGCCCGTTGCGAACCACGCAAGCGTATCGCTGTCGCACGGCACGATCACGCGTTGGCCCGGACACTGCGAGTGCCGGGCCTTTTTTTGCTCGTTTGCGGAATTCCGTGGACAGGGCTTGCCGATCCGGTTCGGCCAACCGCACGTCCGCGAAGCAGCCATCTATCCGGTGCGGGATCGTTCAAGGCGATACGAACCGCGACGACTCCCGTGCATCCATTGGATTGCTATGAGCGTCGCTTGGGGTTCCACGCCTTGTGTACGAACTCGAGACGGTTGCCGTCGAGGTCGGCGACGTTGGCGGCGTAGTAGCCGGGGGCGAAGTAGGTACGATCCGCCGGTCTTCCCTCATCGATGCCGCCGGCCTTGATTGCGGCTGCGTAGGCAGCGTCGACGAGTTCGTTCGTATCGCAGACGATCCCCAGGTAAAGCCCGGTCTCGCCTGGCTGACGTTTGCGTAGCCAGATGCTTGATCCAACCCCCTCTCCCTTGCCGTACACATCGTCGCCGATGCCGTAGAGATCGGGGACGCTCGCCGGGCCATTCGCGGAGTCGTAGTTGCCGAATACGCTCCAGCCGAGTGGCTTCAAGGCTTCGGAGTAGAAGATCAGCGACTTCTCGATGTCGGTGACTGAGATGTAAACGTGATCGATCATTTGCCCGCCTTCGCCGTGGATGGGTGCTGTTCGTGCATAACTATAGTCGACAGCCGCGCATGTGGCGCGGGGATATGACTGCATCAAGGAGTGACGTTGCGCTTCGGGAACAGGCACGGATGCGTGTTCACGTAGAAGTTCGGATTGCCGCATCGATGCCCCGCATGGTCGATCTGTTCGCCGGGCATCAGGCCGGTGGACCGCATCGCGCGCGGCCTTCGGCGCGGACGATCCGACCGTCCCGGCTTCGGGACGGGATGACGCGCAACCGGCGACCAACGGGGCAATCAGCAGGGCAAGCAACGACAGGCGAATGGCGGGACGATCCACTGTCGGGTCCGGAATGAAAGTCTACACGAGACCGTCCGCCCTCCATGCCGGTGCGGCGAACGGTGCGCATGCCGTCGACACCATCGGCCGTCGGCAGGCGACATGCTCCGCGTCCCGCTCATCGCATGCATGACCCGAACATGACGATTGCATCACGTCGGCCAGACCCGCACGTCACGCCCCTCGGCCCCGCAATCTGACGCATTTGTCATCTGCCGATCACGGTCACGCTCGGCGGCTTTCGCATACTGCGCTCATGGATCGCCACCCGGCGGCCACATCAAGGAGAGCTTCATGAAAACGGCAAGACTCGCAGCCCTGTTCGTCACCGCCACGCTGTCGCTCGGCGTCGCCTCGCAAGCCGCCTTCGCGCAAACGCACACTCAAACGCAAGGCAAGACCCGCGCGGAAGTCATCGACGAACTCAAGCAGGCGCAGCACGACGGCGTGGTGCCGACGAGCAAGACGCAGTACCCGCCGACCAGCGAGATCATCGCGCGCAACAAGGAACTTCACGGGATCTCGGTGCATGCCGGCGAGAAGTCGCCACAGGCCGACAATCACGACAGCCTCGCGACGCGCTGATGCGAGTCAGGCGTGGGTGCTGCCCGGCGATCGCCGGCAGCGTGCCGCGCGCCGCCGGGTCGCGGCGAACGTGCGGCCGTGCCGTGCGGTGCGATCGCGGCACCGCAGAGGGTGAAGATCGGGCAGACGACACTGCCGGCTGGACAGTGTCCGCAACGCAGTTTTACAAGCTGCCCCGCTTCGCGCGCCGGCGTTGCACCAGCCAGTCGAGCAACTGCCGTCCGTCGCGTTCGCCGAACCATCGCGCATGACCGATCAGATAACCGTCGTACGCAACCTCGACGATGTCCGGTGCATTGACGATGCAGCCGAAATACGCGACTTCCGACAGCGCGAATTCGGTATGCACGATCGGCAGCATCGCGACCAGCGCCGCATATGCGTCGTCGCTCAGCGGTTCGAGCGATTCGTAGCCGTCGAGCAGCGCGCCGATCTGTTCATGCTCGACGCGACGTGCATCGGCCGGCGCCATCCAGTCGATCGCGTTGCGTTCGATCGCGAGCGCGAGATCCATGACGGCGCAGGTGCGATCCGACAAGCCGAAATCGAGCACGGTCCGCACCTGCGCGCCGGGCGCGGCGTCCGTCCACAGCAGATTCGACGCATGCCAGTCGCCGTGCGTCCAAAGCGGCGCCAGCACGGGCAGCAGCGGCACGAGGCGCGCGTGGTACGGGCCGATCGCATCCGCGACATCGCCGCGCCAGTCGCGCGTGCCGAGCGCGCGCACCAGCAGCGGCTGCGCATCGACCCAGCGTTCGAGCGCATCGGGAAGATCGGCGGACGACAGCACCCGGAAACTCGACAGCAGCGTGCGCACGGGCCGCGCCGGCGCATCGTAGCCGGCCGACGCGCGATGCAGTTCGGCCAGCGCGCGGCCTGCCGCGTACGCATGTGAAGGATGCGTAAACGGCTGCCACGACATCACGCCGCGATACGCGTCCACACCTGGCGCCACCACGTGCACTTCATAGGTCCAGTCGCCGGATGAGAACGCGGTCGCGCCGTCGCGACCGGCGAGCACGTCCGCGACCGGCACACCGCGATCGCGCAAATGCGCGATGAAGCGATGCTCCTCCTCGAGCCCGGCGACGTCGCGCAGGCTCGCGTGATGACGCTTGACGAACAGCGCGCGCGCGTCGGTCGTGTGCACCAGCACCGCCGCCGAGAACGGCCGCGGGCTGTGCCACGTAAGCCGCGCCGGCGCGCCGACGCCATCGATCCGCGCAAGCACGCCCGCGACTTCGTCGTGCGTCATCAGCGGCCAGTCGCGTTCGGCCTGCTCGCCGTCGACGCCGAATTGCGGCGGCGCGACGTCCCGCATGTCGGCGACGTCACGCGATGCAGGCGCGTCCGGCTCGAGTGGAAATGACATGAACGACGTCGCTCCGTAGTTGAATCAGCCCGTGAATCGGCTCGTGAATCAGCCCTTGGATCAGCCCGCCGGGCTCGCCGTCGTGCGCAGCGCATTCGCCGTCCGGCTCCAGTCGCGCCAGCCGACGACGGCGAGCGCGATGAACAGCGCGTAGAGTCCTGCCGTCAGATACAGCGCCTTGAACACGAACATCCCGACGTACACGACGTTCACGACGATCCACAGCCCCCACGACGCGATGTAGCGCCGCGCGGTCCAGTATTGCGCGACGAGGCTGAACGCGGTCAGCGACGCATCGACGAACGGCAGCGCCGCATCGGTCCAGCGCGCCATCATCCCGCCGAGCAGCGCGCTGCCGACGACGGCCGCGATCAGATCGGGCAGCATCTGCCGCGGCCGCACGCCGGTGACGGGCGCGACGTCGCCTTGCGGCGCCGCGCCGCCGCCCGCCTCGAGCGTACGCTGCGCGATCCAGCGGCGCCAGCCGTACACCTGCAGCACCGCGAACGCGCCCTGCAGCAGCATGTCGGAATACAGCTTCGCGTCGAAGAAGATCCAGCCGTACAGCGCGACCGACGCGAGCCCGACCGGCCAGCACAGCATGCGCCGCTTCGCGGTCAGCCAGATCGCGAGCGCGCTGACGATCACGCCGGCGATTTCGAGTGGGGACATCGTCTGTGCTCTCCTGGTTGGCTGCCGGGGCCGCGCATCACGCGGCCGGGTCCGGACGATCAGAAATCATAGGTCAACGACACGCGCGCGGTGCGCGGCGCGCCGGGGAACAGGTACGCGTCGCCCTGCTGCTCGCCCGCGTCGCGCCAGTAGAACTTGTTGAACAGGTTGTCCACCGACACGCGCAGCACCGTGCGATGGCCCGCGATCTTCGTCGTATAGCGCGCGCCGAGATTGAACACGAACCACGACGGCACGCGCGCGGTGCCCTCCTCGTTCGCGTTGCGCGCCGCGCTGTACTCGACGCCGCCGAGCATGTTCAGGCCGGCAACGCCCGGCACCGCGTAATCCGCATACAGCGATGCGCGCAGCGCCGGCATGTTGATGATCTGGTGCCCTTCGTACGCCGGCGAACCCGAGTCGTACGCGCGCGCGCGAATCGCCGCGACGCTGGCCGTCAGCCCGAGCCGCTCGGTCACGCGCCCGGCCGCGCCGAGCTCGATCCCCTGGTGGCGCTGCGTGCCGCGCTGCACGAACGTATAGCTCGTGCCCGACGCATCGGGGTCGGCGAACTGGAACGGCTTGCTGATCGAGAACACGGCGGCCGTGAGGCTCAGCCGGTCGAGCCAGTCGTATTTCGCGCCGAGCTCGAACTGGTGCGATTCGACCGGCGGCAGGAACGCATACGCGTTGGTCGCGCGCACCGGCGCCTGGTCGCCGAGCGACAGCGCCTTGCTGTACGACGCGTACAGCGACAGCACGTTCACCGGCTTGTAGACGAGCGCGACCTGCGGCAGGAACACCGAGCGGTCGGTGTGCGTCGCGTCGCCGTCGAGGCTGCTCCAGCTGCGCTGGCGCAGCAGCACTTCCTTGCCGCCCGCGAGCACCTGCCAGTGCTCGCCGATGCTGATGCGGTCGAGCCCGAACACGCCGTACTGCCACGCGTCGAGCTGCGGATACGACGGCCCGGCCGTGTTCGGCGACGGTGCGAACGCGACGTCGGGCCCATAGATGTTCTCGCTGCCCACGTAGTCGTACACGGCATTCGCCATGTGCACGACGCGGCGCTGCACGCTCACGCCGAGCGTCAGCTCGTGCCGCAGCGGGCCTGTCGCGAACTTGCCGGTCGTGACCGCGCGCAGGTCGTCGTTGCGGCGGTATTCGCCCGGGCTGCGGAAGTCGTACACGTCGTAGTCGCCGTTCGCGCCGAAGAAGAACGGCGACGTCGTGCCGGCCGCGCAGCTCGCCGCGTAATAGCAGCCGTACGCGAACGCGCTGTTGTCGTCGATCATCGTGCGGCTGCGGCCGGCGGCGACGTAGGCCTTCCAGTCGTCGTTGAACTGGTAGTCGAAGCGCGCGTTCAGGTTCAGCGCATCGGTCGTCACCGGCTTCGCCCACGGCTGCGTGCCGAGCGCCTTCGACGTCGTCTTGACCGACGGCACGACGGTGCCGCCGAGCAGCTGGTAGCCGGGCGCGGAACGCTGGATCCACTGCTGGAATTCCGCGTTGAACTGCAGGCTCGCGCGCGGGCTGATGTCCCAGTCGGCGGCGATCGACCCGAACGTGCGTCGTCCGTTGGTGCCGTCGATATAGGAGTGCATGTTCTCCTTCGCGGCATTGATCCGGAAGCCGAACTGATTGTCGGGGCCGAAGCGGCGGCCGAGATCGACGGCCGCCGATGTCGAGCCGCGGCTGTCAACGCCGCCCGTCACGCTCGCGACGTTCGCCGAACGCTTCGTCACGAAGTTGATCACGCCGCCCGGCGCGACCACGCCGCTGTCGATGCCCGCCAGCCCCTTCAGGATCTCGACGCGCTCCTTGTTCTCGAGCGGCACGTTCTGCTCGCCGGACACCGTCAGCCCGTCGATCCGGATCGCGCTCGCGAGATCGACCGGAAAGCCGCGGATCGCGAAGCCTTCGAAGTAGCCGACCGGCGCGTAGTCGTTGACGACCGATGCGTCGTTGCGCACCACGTCGCTCAAGCGCTTCGCCTGCTGGTCGTCGATCAGCGCCCCCGTGACGACGTTGACGGAGGCCGGCGTGTCGCGCAGCGGCGCATCGTCGAGCCCCGCGACCGACGCCGTGCGCGCGCGCAGCGTGTTGCCGCGCTCGCCGCTCACCGTGATCGCCGGCAGCGTCGTGCTGCCGGTCGCACCGGCGTCCGGCGCCGGCGCGTCGCCCTGCGCCACGGCGGCCTGCGCCGCGAAAAGCGTGATGCCGAGACCGACGCCAAGCCCGGCCTTCGCGCGCCGCCGCCGTGCGGGCGACGCTGTTGTTCTATTCACCGTCATTGTTCTGGATGGAAAACTCGCCACTCGACCCTGTCGAAACCTTCGAAACGCTTTGCGCCGCTGCGAAGCGCGACCTCATGCAAGAACCCGCGACGGTCCTGCGGACGCCGGGCACGAACGTCGACACGACATTCATCAGACGAATCTGACGATCGGGCAGCATGCGTGCCGATCGATCGGGAAAGCGCAGGATGGGACATCGGATGACGGTGACGCGCGGGGCACCGACGCAGCCGTCGATCCTGGATCGCGAGCATGTCGGGCGGCCGGCTGCGTCGCGCGGTCTTGTCATGCGGGGTTCGCTTCGAACGCCCCGGTTGCGGGCGCCGGGCAGTTGCGTACGCCGTTCGTCGGAACGGCGGCATGCCCGTCGCGCGCGACATCGCGGCGTGGCGCGCATTTTACCCCGGGCGGGGCTGAAGGCCGTGGAATCGGGTGGAACGGGAGACGGGAACGGCGGGATGGGGGAAATACGCTTCGAATGGTGCGACAGCGGCGGCGATGCGATCGCGATGCGCATCGCGCGCGGCGACCTCGACAACCGGTGCAGTCACGCGCCGGTCGAACGAGCGAAAACCGGAGCGGGAATGACGGCCCGCTGCCGGTTCACCCAACGTTCAGAACCCCTGCATCGTCGCGGTCGGATCGACAACCAGATGCACGACGCCGTAGATGACCGCGCCGACCAGCAGCGCGAGCACAATCGCCACGAACGGCAGCAACGTATAGTTGACGTTCGCGAGATCGGCCGCGTGCGCCTTGCTGTTGCGTACGCCGAAGAAACTCCACAGGACCAGCTTGATCATGCCGAGCAGTTTCATGGTTGTGCTCCTTTCATCGAATCGGTTGACGCTATCGTCGATCCGGCCGGCATTCGAAAAAAGAAGCAGTTGCGCGTGCTTTTCGCGCAGCAGGCCGTCTGCGGCGGCGTGTCGCAGGGGCCATCAGCGGTCGAGCACGAGCGCCTCCATGGTGCCCGTCGCGGGCCGCGCGACGCACAGCAGCGCACAGCCCGGTTCGACCGGCGCGTCGGGCGCTTGCACGTAATCGACCGCACCGGACAGCACGCGCGTCGCGCATGTGCCGCACGACCCCGACCGGCATTCGGACGGCACCGCCACGCCCCGGCCTTCGGCGAATTCGAGCAGCGTGCCGTCGGCGGGCGTCCATGCGGCGTCGCGTGCCGAGCGGCGGAACACGACCGGCACGCTTGCCGCCGGCGGCGCCCCGGCCGCGCGGGTCGCGCTGCGCACGACGCTCGACGGCCCGAACGCCTCGAAGCGGATACGCTCGTCCGGCACGTTCAGCGCGCGCAATCCGTCGTACATATCGCGCATGAACGCGGCGGGTCCGCACAGGTAGAAATCGTAGTCGTCGAACGGCAGGATGCGCTTCAGTTGCGCGATGTCGACACGGCCCGGTCGCGCCGCGCCGTCGCGCTGCGGCCGGCTGTCGAACCAGTGCAGCGACACGCGCGGGTCCGCGTCCGCGATGCGCGTCAGTTCCGCTGAAAACGGCCGGTCGGCCGTATCGCGCGCGCCGTGCACGAACACCACGCGGCGCGACGGTGCGTCGTCGGCCAGCGCGCGGCGCAGCATCGCGATCATCGGCGTGATGCCGATGCCGGCCGACACCAGCACCGCCGGACGCGGGCTCGCGACGTCGAACGTGAAGCGGCCGCGCGGCATCTGCGCATCGAGCGTCATGCCGGCACGCGCGTGGTCGTGCAGCCAGGCCGACACGCGTCCTTCGCGCTTCACGGTGATCCGGTAATGCGATGCGCCGGGTGCATCGGACAGCGTGTAGCTGCGAATCGTCGGCGCATCTTCGTCCGGCAGCGCGACGCGCAGCGTCAGATGCTGCCCGGCTTCGTAGGCCGGCAACGCGTCGCCGTCCGCCGCTTCGAAATGAAACGAGCGGATCGCGCGCGCTTCGTCGACGATCTTCGCGATGCGCAGCGGGCGCCAGCTGGAGGGGGACGAGGACGCAGGTGCCGGTACGGATACCGCCGGCACACCAGCCCTCGCCCTCCCCGCAAACTGCGGCGCCCGCTCGAGCGCCGACCACCGAAACGGCAGCACGCCCCGCGTGCGCCGCACTTCGCGCACGTGAAACCGCACGACCCGCTGCGCGCCGTCGAACGACGCGACGAGCGGCCCGTCCCACACGATCTCCGCGTGCGCAGCGACATACAGCAGGTCGCCGCTGTCGAAATCGACGAACAGCAGCCCCGCGCGCGGATCGTGCTGCAAGTTGCCGAGCGTATTGAAGAAGCGGTTGCCGCTGAAATCCGGCGTCGTCAGCGTGTGCGCGTCGTCGACGCGCACGAAGCCGGGCATGCCGCCGCGATGCGACACATCCGCGCCGCGCGCGGCACCCGCACCGGCCGACGTGTTCGCACTCGCGACGAAGAACGTATCGGCCTGCGCGAGCAGCGCACGATCCGCGTCGCTCAGCCGGTCCGACACGTCGGCCGCGACGGACGCATCGCCTTCGCGCGGCACGAACGTCGGCGTGCGGCCCTGAATGTACTTCGCACAGTTGCCGAAGCTCTGCTCGACCGCGATCGTCAGCGCGCCGCCGTCGACCGCGCGCACGATGCCGTTCACGCGATTGCGCCGGTGCGTGTCGAACTCGATCCCGAGCCCGCCGAGCGGCACGCCGGGCTGCCATGCTCCGGCCAGCGGATCGCCGGGCAGCGCGTCGCCGTCGATGCGCAGCGTGCGCGCGTCCGGCGTCGTCACGAAACCGGGCATCCCGACCCGCAGCGTCGCCCACGGCTGGCCGCCCGCATCGACGCCGCCGAGCACGAAGAACGGCAACTGCGCGAAGAACGTGCGGTGCTGGTCCGGCATGAAGCGCCGGATGCCGCGCCGGCCGGCCGCGTCCGCGGCCTGCGTCACGCCCGCACGCTGCTGCACGGCCAGCTCGCCCGCATGAAACGGCGCAATATCCAGTTCCCAGCCCGGTACGGCGGCGGTCGGCGCGGTCATCGTGTTCTCCCGGTGAAATCGCGGCTTCGCCGTCAGGCGGCGAGCAGGCCGGCGCGGGTCGGCGGCATCGCGACGAAGCCCGGCAGCGCCTCGACGCGCGCGAGCCACGCGCGCACCTGCGGATACGGTTCGAGCGACACGCCGCCTTCCGGCGCGTGCGCGATGTACGTGTAGGCAGCGATGTCGGCGATCGTCGGTTGCGCGCCCGCGGCGAACGGCTTGCCGGCGAGTTCCTGGTCGATCACGGCAAGCACCTTCGCGGCCGTGCGCTTGGCCGCGTCATGATCGAGCGGCGCGCCGAACACGGTGACGAGCCGCGCGGCCGCCGGCCCCGTTGCGATCGGCCCGGCCGCGTACGACAGCCAGCGCTGCACGGTCGCCGCGCCGGCGGCATCGTCGGGCAGCCAGTGCGCGTCGCCGTAGCGCTTTGCGAGATAGACGAGGATCGCGTTCGAATCGGCGAGCACGGTGCCGTCGTCGTCGATCACCGGCACCTGGCCGAGCGGATTGAGCGCGAGGAACGCCGGTTCGCGCTGCGCGCCGGACGCGAGGTCGACGTCGACGGTCTCGAACGGCAGCCCGAGGAGCGACAGGAACAGCCGGACGCGATGCGCGTGCCCGGACAGCGGGAACGAATAGACACGAACCGGACGGGCGGGCTTGCTGGCGGCTGGCATGGGAAAGCTCCTGGATCTCGCGCCGCCGGGAATCGGCGACGAACGGCCCCAGCGTAGCGCTCGCCGTTCGCGGCCAGAAGACGGATAATCGCTGAAACATTATCCGCTTCCATAGGACAATCGACGATGGCCGATCTGCGCGACGTGAACCTGAACCGGCTGGCGATCTTCGTCGCGGTGGTCGACGCCGGCTCGCTGACGGCCGCGGCCGAGCGGCTCGGCCTCGCGAAGACGGTCGTCAGCACGCACATGCAGCGCCTCGAATCCGAGGTCGGCGCGAACCTGCTGGTGCGCACCACGCGACGGCTGAGCGTGACCGATGCGGGGCGCGCGTTCTACGACGCGTGCCGCGACATCGTGCGCGCGACCGAAAGCGCGCTCGACGCGGTGTCGTCCGACGCCGGGCCGCTGCGCGGCACGCTGCGCGTGAGCGTGCCGATCGACTACGGCGCGCTGGTCGTCGCGCCGGCGATCGTCGCGCTGCGCGACGCGCATCCGCGGCTCGACGTCGAACTGATCGCGAACGACCGCATCGCCGATCTCGTCGCGGACAATCTCGACGTCGCGATCCGCATCGGCCGCCTCGCGGATTCGAACTATCGCGCGGTGCAGCTCGGCGAGTACGAGAAATGGCTGGTCGCGAGCCCCGCGTTCGTCGCGCGGCACGGGCTGCCGCGCGACCCGGACGCGCTCGCCGCGCTGCCGTTCGTGATGCTGTCGACGCTGTCGCGCCCGCATACGGTCGAACTCGACCACGCGCGCGGCGGCCATGCGTCGGTGCGTTGCGTCGCGCCGGTCGTGTCGAACACCGCGACGGCCTGCCGCGCGATCGCGCTCGCGGGCGGAGGCTTCGGGCTCCTGACGGATTTCTCGATCGCGGAGGACGTCGCGGCCGGCCGGCTCGTGCGGCTGCTGCCCGCGTGGCGCTCGGCGCGGGCCGGGATCCATGCGGTGTATCCGTCGACGCGGTTGCCGTCGCCGAAGGTGCGCGCGTTCATCGACGCGATGAAGGCAAGGATCGCGGCAACGGCCGCCGCGCCGCGTGTGCGCGCGACACGGGCGCGACGCGCCGACGATTGAAAAGGCAACCGTCCGACACATGACCTTCGCGTAGCGCCGCCTTTTGGCGACCGCTTCGCGTTTCGAGTCTCTTCGGGTTCGTACACAACGCGAATTCGTATTCCTGCGCGAAGGCCTTGCAGCTACGCGCGGCGTTCGCGTGACGGCACACGACAGGCACGCGCTCGCGCCGCCTACCCCGCTTCCCGCAACGTCCCCAGCAGCACCTTCCTGCAACTCGCGACCATCTGCGCCTCCGGGTCGCGATACCCGGTGAGCAGCCACGCCGCGCCGACGTTCGTCATCGCGCCGACCAGCGCGAGCCCGATGAGCCGCTGCTCGGTGCGCTCGGCGGGTGTCGCGGCCTCGCGGGCCGCGCCGATCGCCATGATCAGCTTGCCGAAGTCGAGCAGCATCCGCTGGTACGTCATGTCGGTATCGGCGCTCACGCCCATCACCTCGAGCAGCAGCACGCGCGCCGCGCATGGATCGCGCAGGAAGCCGAAGAACGCGGCGAGCCCCGCGTCGACGCTTTCGCGCAGATCGCCGCCGCGCTCGGCCACCGCGCGTGCGACCGCGTCGTGCAGCTGCTGCGCGTGATGCAGGTAGGTGCAGCGCAGCAGATCCTCGGTGCTGTCGAACGCCGCATAGAAATAACGGTCGTTGAGCTTCGCTTCCTGGCAGATCGACCGCACGGTCGCCTTGCGGAAGCCGACCGTGCCGAACACGCGCGTCGCCGCGCGGATCAACGCATCGCGCCGCTCGGCGGCCCGCACCTCGGGCGCCACGCCGCCGTACGCCCGGCCCCGTTTTTCCGTTTCGAGTGCTTTCTCCATTTCGCTATTTGACATCAGGACACCCGAAAACTAAAGTGGTGACGAATAACACCACAATAGGCGCGCCGCCGATGCAGCGCAAGCGGAACGGGAGGAACGACGCATGAAGGGGTTTTCCGGCAAGGTCGCCGCGATCACGGGTGCCGGTTCGGGCATGGGCCGCAGCCTCGCGGTCGAGCTCGCGCGGCGCGGCTGCGAGGTCGCGCTCGCCGACGTCAACGATGTCGGGCTCGCCGGCACCGCGGCCGCGTGCGCGAAGCACGGCGTGCGCACGAGCACGCGGCGGCTCGACGTCGCCGACCGCGACGCGGTGTTCGCGTGGGCCGATTTCGTGCGCGCCGAACACGGCAAGGTCAACCTGGTCTTCAACAACGCGGGCGTGTCGCTGGCCGCGAGCGCCGAGACTGCGCGCATCGCCGATCTCGAATGGATCGTCGGCATCAACTTCTGGGGCGTCGTGCATGGCACGCAGGCGTTCCTGCCGCACCTGCGCGCGTCGGGCGACGGGCACGTGATCAACACGTCGAGCCTGTTCGGGCTCGTCGCGATGCCGACGCAGAGCGCGTACAACGCGACCAAGTTCGCGGTGCGCGGCTTCACCGAGGCGCTGCGGATGGAACTCGAACTCGACGGCGCGCCGGTCAGCGCGACCTGCGTGCATCCGGGCGGCGTCGCGACCAACATCGTCGACGCGAGCCGCGTCGACACCAGCATCCACGCGCTCACGGGCCAGGACGAAGCGACCCACCGCCGCCAGGCGAACCGCCTGATCAACGCGACGACGGCCGACGACGCCGCGCGGCAGATTCTCGCCGGCGTCGAGCGCAACGCGCGCCGCGTGCTGGTCGGCGCCGACGCGCGCCGCCTCGACAAGCTCGCGCGCCTGCTCGGCGCCGGCTACCAGCGGCTGGTGCTGCGCCACGTGCGCCGCGCCCGCGCACGCAATCTCGAGCGCACCCGTGCCCCCGCCGCGCGGCCGACCACACCGACCAAGGATCCCGCATGACCTCGACGACGACGACCGACCGGCGCGACGCGCCGTCCGCCTCCGGCGATACCCGTGACCTCGACGTGCTGATCGTCGGCGCCGGCCTGTCCGGCATCGGCGCCGCCTATCACCTGAAAAAGCGCTGCCCGCATGCGAGCGTCGCGATCGTCGAGGCGCGCGACGCGATCGGCGGCACCTGGGACCTGTTCCGCTATCCCGGCGTCCGTTCGGACTCCGACATGTTCACGCTCGGCTACAGCTTCCGCCCGTGGCACAGCGACAAGGCGATCTCGGACGGCCAGACGATCCTCGACTATATCCGCGACACCGCGCGCGCGTACGGCATCGACAAGACGATCCGCTACGGCCAGAAAGTGGTCGCGGCCGACTGGGATTCGAACCGCGCGCGCTGGACGGTGCGCATCGAGCGCATGCGGGACGGCGCGCTCGACACGCTGGTCTACACGTGCCGCTTCCTCTACATGTGCAGCGGCTATTACGACTACGACGGCGGCTACCTGCCCGACTGGGCCGGCATGGAATCGTTCGAAGGCCGGATCGTGCATCCGCAGCAATGGCCGAAGGACCTGTCGTACGCGAACCGGCGCGTCGTCGTGATCGGCAGCGGCGCGACGGCCGTCACGCTGGTGCCGTCGATGGCGGTCGATGCGAAGCACGTGACGATGCTGCAGCGCTCGCCGACCTACATCGTGTCGCTGCCCGCCCGCGACAGGATCGCGAACGCGTTGCGCCGCGTGCTGCCGTCGCGGCTCGCGCACCGGCTCGTGCGCATGAAGAACGTGCTGCTGACGATGTACCTGTACAACGTGTCGCGTCGCAAGCCCGAGCGGACGAAACAGTTCATCATCCGCGCGGCAGGCAGGCAGCTCGGCCCCGATTTCGACGTCGCGAAGCACCTGACGCCGCGCTACATGCCGTGGGACCAGCGCGTGTGCCTCGTGCCGAACGGCGACCTGTTCAAGTCGATCCGCGCGGGCCGCGCATCGATCGTCACCGACGAGATCGAGCGCTTCACGCCGACCGGCCTGAAGCTGAAGAGCGGCCAGCAGCTCGTCGCGGACGTGATCGTCACCGCGACCGGGCTGAAGGTGAAGCTGCTCGGCGGCGCGCGCGTCACGGTCGACGGCCGCGCGGTCGATTTGCCGCAGACCGTGTCCTACAAAGGAATGATGTACAGCGACGTGCCGAACCTCGCGTCGTCGTTCGGTTACACGAACGCGTCGTGGACGCTGAAGGCCGAGCTGATCGCGCGCTACGTGTGCCGGCTGCTCAACCACATGCGCGCGAACGGCTACGACACCTGCGTGCCGCGGCTCGGCGCCGGTGACCTCGGCGACGTGCCGGCGGTGAACCTGAGCTCGGGCTACATCCAGCGCGCGGCCGGCATCCTGCCGAAGCAGGGGCACCGCAAGCCGTGGAAGTTCCACCAGAACTACGTGCTCGATCTCGCGTCGCTGAAGTTCAGCGGGCTCGCCGATTCGGCCATGCAGTTCGAACGCCGCGCGAAAGCCGGCCCGGCCGCCGCGCCGGTCGCCGAACCCGTACTCGAAACCCGTTGAGGCCGACATGAGCCATACGCTTCACCTGATCCAGAACGTGCTGCTCGGCGTCGTCGCGATGCTCGCCGCGCTCGCGCTGTTTTCCGGCTACGTCGCGCGGCGCGTGACGCGCGCGTTTCCGCCCGAAGGCCGCTTCGTCGACATCGGCGGCGACCACATCCACTACGTCGAGTACGGCAGCGGGCCGCCGCTCGTGTTCGTGCACGGACTCGCCGGCCAGTGGCGCAACTTCGCGTACCTGCCGCTCACGCGCCTCGCGCAGCACCATCGCGTGATCCTCGTCGACCGGCCCGGCGCCGGCCGCTCGCTGCGCGGCGCCGGCTCGCAGGCGAACGTGTTCGCGCAGGCCCGCACAGTCGCCGCGTTCATCGACGCGCTGAAACTCGACCGGCCCGTGCTCGTCGGCCATTCGCTCGGCGGCGCGATCGCGCTCGCGGTCGGCCTCAACCATCCGGAGCGCGTAAGCCGGCTCGCGCTGATCGCGCCGCTGTCGCACGAGCAGACCGAACCGCCGGCACCGTTCAAGCCGCTGATGCTGCCGTCGCCGCTGGTGCGCCGCTTCGTGTCGTGGACCTTCGCGATCCCGCTGACGATCCTGACCGGCCGCAAGGCCGTCGATCAGGTGTTCGCGCCGGAAGCCGTGCCGCGCGACTTCCCGGTGAAGGGCGGCGGGCTGCTCGGGCTGCGGCCGCACGTGTTCTACGCGACGGCGACCGACCTGCTGTCGGCCCCCGTCGACATGCCCGCGATGGTGCGCCGCTACGCGGACCTCGCGCTGCCGGTCGACGTGCTGTACGGCCGCGCCGATCCGATCCTGAACTGGCGCACGCACGGCGAAGCGCTCGCGCAGAAGTCGGCACGCGTGAGGTTGAAGGTCGTCGAAGGCGGGCACATGCTGCCGGTCACGATTCCCGACGCAACGGCGGACTGGCTGCTCGAAGTCGCCGCCGCGCCGGTCGAGGCGCCGGCGCAGGGCGCGCACGTCGAGCATTGAGCGTCGGCGGGCCTGCCGGCCGCGCCGCGGCGCGCGCCGGTCAGGCTTCGTCGTCGGGCAGCGACAGCCCGAGCTCCGCGATGACCTCGCGCGCGCTGCGAAACGCCTCGACCGCCGCCGGCGCGCCCGCGTACAGCGCGCTGTGCAGCAGCACCTCGCGGATCTCGACGAGGCTCGCGCCGTTGTTGAGCGCGCCACGCACGTGGCCCTTCAGTTCCGTGCCGCGGCCGAGCGCCGCCAGCATCGCGCACGTACAGAGGCTGCGCGTCTTCAGGTCGATGCCGCCGCGCTGCCACGTGCTGCCCCACGCGTGCTCGTTCAGCCAGTTCTGCAGCGGACGCGAAAAACCGTCGAGGTCGCGCATCGCGCGCTCGACGAATGCCTCGCCCATGACTTCGGTGCGGCGCGCCTTGCCCTGTTCCCTGTCCTGTTCGCTCATGTCGTGTCCTGTCTGAAGTCTTGGCCGCTTCGGCGTCGCCCGCGGCCGGGTGGGTTCGCGTCATGTTCGCGGCGCGGGGGTGTTTCGTCAAAGAACGTGCCCTCGGGGCGCGGCCGGCTGCGTCAGACGCGGAACACCGGGCCGAACGCTACGTAACATCCAGCCCGGCGTTACGGCACCTTACGGGAACATCACGGCGCGCACACCGGCGCAACCGGCGCGCCCGTCACGCGAAACCCCCATTCCTCCGTTTAAATCGCGCCGATATTCCCGATTCCCGCAACAAAGCGCCGGCGCATTGCGCGGAAGATGTCATGGCGCGGAATTTGCAGTAATGGCCCGGACACAACTTCCAATGTCGAGGCCACCATGCACCATTACTTAAAAAAGACGACGGTATCGCTGGCCGTCCTGTCGCTGCTCTCACTGTACGGCTGCGGTTCGGTCGACGGGCCGGTCACGCCGTCGATCAAGCCGAGCACGTCGGGGACGTCCGGGACTTCGGGGACTTCCGGAACGTCCGGCGGCGGCTCGTCGGGTACGTCCGGCGGCGGTAGTTCGGGGACGTCGGGGACTTCGGGGACTTCGGGGACTTCGGGTACTTCGGGTACTTCCGGCACGTCGGGTACTTCCGGCACGTCGGGCACTTCCGGTACGTCGGGCACGTCGGGCACTTCCGGTACGTCGGGTACTTCCGGCACCTCGGGCACTTCCGGTACGTCGGGCACCTCGGGCACCTCGGGCACGTCCGGCACGTCCGGCACGTCCGGCACGTCCGGCACGTCCGGCACTTCCGGCACTTCCGGCACGTCCGGCACGTCGGGCACTTCCGGCACGTCCGGCACGTCCGGCACGTCGGGCACTTCCGGTACTTCCGGTACTTCAGGCACTTCCGGTACTTCAGGCACCTCCGGCACCAGCGCCACCCCGCTCGGCAACGTCCTCCAGCAAACCGGCACGCTCGTCACGGCACTGGGCACGACGGTCGCGAACGGCGGGTCGCAGATCGGCGGCGTACAGGTCCCCGGCACGAACCCGACGACGGCCACCAGCATCGGCAATGCGGTCACCAGCCTCGGCAGCGGCGTGCAGTCGCTCGGCAACGGCGTCGCGGCCGGCCTCGGCTCGATCGGCGTGTCGCCGAACCCGCTCGGCCCGACGCTCACGTCGACCACCGGCCTGCTGACCGGCGCCGGCGGCGCCGTCAACAACCTCGGCAACGCGGTGACGAGCCTCGGCACCGGTCCGCTGGCGCCGCTCGCGCCGGCGACGACCCTGGTCGGCAGTCTCGTCAACACGGTCGGCACCGCGGTCAACTCCACCGCATCGGCGCTCAACACGGCGCTGAACAGCGCGCCGGTGCAGCAACTCGAGACGCAGCTCGGCAGCGTGATCAACCCGATCACCAACACGCTGACCGGCGGCGTCACGACGCCTGGCGCCACGCAGACGCTCGGCAACGCGACCCTGCTCGGCGCCCCGCTCAGCGGCCTGCTGAACACGCTCGGCAGCGGCCTCGGCCTCGCCGGTACGCAGGTCGGCAGCGCGACCGGCAACCCGGTCGGCACGAGCGCCGGCAACAGCGTGTCCCAGCTCGGCAACACGGTGTCGTCGACAGGCGGCCTGCTGTCCAGCGGCAGTTCCAGCAGCGGCACCAACCCGCTCGCCCCGATCACGGGCGTGCTCGGTTCGCTGACGGGCGCCCTCGGCGGCGGCAGCAGTTCGAGCGGCTCCGGCGGCACCAGCGGGACGAGCGGCACCAGCGGCGGCCCGCTCGCGCCGATCACGGGCCTGCTCGGCACGGTGACGGGCGCCCTCGGCGGCCTCGGTTCGAGCGGTACGGGCGGCACCAGCGGCACGAGCGGTACCAGCAGCTCGGGCGCCGGCAGCCTGCTGGCACCGGTCACCGGCCTCGTCAATTCGCTGACGCCGCTTGGCGCAAGCCTCACCGGCACGGTCACGACGCCGGGCGGCAACCTGACCGGCAACCTCGGCGGTGCGCTGACGAGCGGCCCGGTCGGCACGCTGACGGGCTCGCTGACGTCGGCGGTCGGCACGCTCGGCGCAGTCGGCACGGCCAGCCCGGGCGGCGCGGCCGGCACGGTGACGACGCCGTCCGGCAGCGGCACCGTCACGGCCGGCCTGACCGGCAGTTCGAACGGCGGCACCGCGGCTGGCGCGACCAACCTGCTGGCACCGGTGACGAACCTGCTCGGCGGCCTGCTCGGCACCGCCCCGAAGAAGTAACGCGTCACGTATCAGAACCACAGGCCAATGGCCGGGCACATACCAATCCAAAGCCCGGCCGATGGCCGGCGCCACCCGCCAAGCGGGGGCGCCGGCCGTCATCCCGACGAGGATCCGATCATGAATTCCACGCTCGACGGCATCGCCGCGGTCCAGGACCGCCCGCCCCGTTCCGCCACGCCGTTCCGCGCCGGCCTGCTCGGCATCGCGGCCGGTCTCTTCGCGCTGTGGATCACGCGCGACCAGCCGAGCCTCGATGCGGCCACGCGCGCGGTCGTCGCCAGCCTCGCGATCATCGGCACGATCGCGCTGCACGAAATCTTCATCTCGCGCGTCTACCTGCGCCCGAGCGCGGGACTGTCGCGCCAGGCCGTGCGCCCGCTCGGGCTCGCCCGCGTCGCGACGCGGCTCGGCGCGCTGACGTCGATCTACGCCGGCATCGCCGCGATCTACTGGCTGCTGCCCGAATATCACGGCGCGTTCTACCTGCCGTTCTGGTCGCTGCTGCGCTCGCTCGCGCCGTACGTGATCGTCGCCGCGCCGTTCTACTTCGCGTGGATGGATCGCCACCAGCGCGAGACCGACGACGCGTACCTGCTGTGGGGCCGCTACCTGTTCCGCCGCGAGCAGCCCGCGAGCTGGCAGCCCGTGCGCGAGATGCTCGCCGGCTGGGGCGTGAAGGCGTTCTTCCTGCCGCTGATGACGGTCTACCTGTCGAAGGACGCCGATCACCTGAGCGCATCGCTTGCGCACGCAGTGAACGCGCCGATGACGATCGCGACCTTCGTGTTCCTGTACGACCTGTCGTTCACGATGGACCTGATGTTCGGCACCGTCGGCTACCTGTGCACGTTCCGCATCCTCGACAGCCACGTGCGCACCGTCGAGCCGACCACGCTCGGCTGGGTCGCCGCGCTGATGTGCTACCAGCCGTTCTGGTCGCTGATCTCGAACAACTACATCCGCTACGAAGGCTCGCTGTTCTGGGACAACTGGCTGCTGTCCGCGCCGACGCTGCGCGTGATCTGGGGCGCGGCGATCATCCTGCTGCTGATGACCTATGCGCTGTCGACGATCTCGTTCGGGCTGCGTTTCTCGAACCTCACGAACCGCGGGATCATCACGTCGGGCCCGTATCGTTTCACGAAGCATCCGGCGTACATCACGAAGAACCTGTCGTACTGGATGGTGTCGGTGCCGTTCGTCGAGCCGCTCGGCTGGCAGGTCGGGCTGATGCACTGCGCGGGGCTCGTCGCGGTCAATCTGATCTACTACACGCGGGCGAAGACGGAGGAACGTCATTTGATGCGTGATCCTGACTATCGCGCGTATGCGGAATGGATCGCGCAGCATGGGTTGTTCGCGCGGGTCAGGCGGGCGTTCGGAGTGCGGCAGGCAGGGTGAGGCGGCGGCGCGACGAGATCGCCGCAACCACCGGGTGAAGAAGGTCGTTGCGGCTCGGCGATCCGTGGACGTGCCCGCTCCCATGAGCAGATCCTGATGAAGTTCGTTTGCCGTGAAGTGTGTGCAATTTCGAGACAAACACCGACAAGCGACATCGACACATCCGCCCCTTGCGACCGATTGTCGCGAAACACCCCCGATTCCCCGCGTTTCGTCGCTTTTCTCCCGCCGTCCGGTTGCCCGCCCCGTGCCCGTCGCGTATGGTGCTGACCGTCCGCGCGCCTGCCGCCCGGACCTTCGACCGTCGTCCCGCACGACGGCCGCGCGGGCCGTGCCCGCCATCACCGTCTCCGCGGCACCGCCGTTCGGCGCCGCGCGTTCATGAGGAGAGAGGCGTGATCCACAAAGTCCTGATCCTGTTCGCACTCTGCATCGCGGGCCTCGCCGCGATCGCCGCCGGTTTCCAGCACATCCCCAGCTGATTCGCGGCCCCGGCTCGCACGTCGAGCCCGGGGGCCGCTGCCATTTCCTTTCCCGTTTGCGATGAACCCCTTTCTCGATGCGCCCGGGACGGGCGCCTTTTGCCATGCGTATCGACGTACAGCATTCCCAGCACGACATCGACGATGAACTCGACATGCTCCACGCGCGTCTGAACCAGCCGGGCCATCGCCTGCACGGCCTGCCGGCCGTCGCGCTCGGCGACTCGGGCCTGATCGTCCGCCACCGCGAGGCCGACGGCGAATATTTCCTTTACGTCGAGGATCCGTCGGCGCGGCAGCTCGCCGGCTACACGATCTTCAACCGGCTTCCCGAACTGCCGCGCCGCGCGGACCGCTACCTGCGCGCGCCGCATACGCGGCTGCGCGGGTCCGCGCAACGCAAGGGGCTTGCGACGACGCTGTATCGATGGGGACTCGACGCGGGTCTCTGCCTGATCAGCGGCGCACGCCAATCGGTCGGCGCGGCACAGCTGTGGACCGCGCTCGCGCACGACTACCGGCACGGCTTCGTCGACGTCGAAGGCCGCGCGCTGCGCTATCTCGGCGAAACCGTCGCGGACGACGTGTACGGTGCGCTGCATACGCGCCGCCTGTTGCTCGGCGACGGATGGACACTCGGTGACCTGGCACGGGCAACCGGGATGCGCGACACGGTTGCCACCCGGGGTCAGGACACGCCGTTGCCGCGGGACGGACGCGAATCGCATCACCTGCGCCGCGTCGCCGACGCGCGGCACGTCGCTCACGCGCCGATGCGATAATCCGGCGGATCCGCGCGCCGTCGCCGCGCAAGACCCCCACCCCTACGCTCCTTGATGGCTACCGAACCCCGAACCGATTCCGAGCGCCGCATCGACATCGTCGCGCTGTGCGGCAGCCTGCGTGCACAGTCGTACAACGCGGCGCTGCTGGACGCAGCCGCCCGCGTTGCGCCGCGCGGGATGCGCATCACGCGTTTCGATCGTCTCGGCGAGTTTCCGCTGTTCAACCCCGATATCGAAGATCCGTCGCCGGCCGCGGTGCGCGACCTGATCGAGCGGCTGAATGCCGCGGACGGCGTGCTGATCGCGAGCCCGGAATACGCGCACGGCGTGACGGGCGTGATGAAGAACGCGCTGGACTGGATCGTGGGATGCGAGGCCGTCGTGTACAAGCCGGTCGCGGTATTGAACGCGTCGCCGCGCGCGACGCATGCGGACGCGGCGCTGCGGGAAACGCTGTCGGTGATGTCGGCGTGCATCGTCGAGCGCGCGTCGATCACGCTGCCGATCCTCGGCAGCCGGCTCGACGCGGCGGGCATCGCAGCGCATCCGCCGTTCGCGTCGGCGCTGACCGACGCGTTGCACGCACTGCGCGCGGCGATCGACGAGCAGGCGACCGCTCGCTAGACAGCGATCGGCGCGACGCAATCGCGTGCGTTATCGCACCTTGGTGCGCGTGGTCTTCTTCGCCGGTTTCAGCGTCTTCGCGGCTTTCGCGCGCGGCGCCTCCTTCTCCGGCTGCGCGCCGCCGCCGGCCAGATCCTCGAGCCACGCCAGCGCATCGATGTACGACAGGAACTGCTGCAGGTATTCCGGCGACAGCTCGCGCATCGTCGCGAGCGACCGGTGCACGAGGCTGTTCGAATTGAGCGGTCCCGCGTTGCGCGGCACCTGGTCGAGCGACTGGCGGTACTGCTGTTCGGTGCGGACCTTCGACCACATCGCGCGGAAGTAGTCGATCAGCGCGGGATCGATCCCGCGCCGGTCAGCCTCTGCATCGCGCGCGAGGCGCTCGACGAGCCCGCCGATCGCACCACGCACAGGCGCCTGCGCGTTCGCTTGCGCCGCCGAGCTGGCGGCTGCCGCTTCACCGGCTCGCGCGACGATCTGCGCAAACCCTTCCAGCAGCATCGCGAGCCGCGCATCGAGCAACGCGCGCGCATCGCCGTCGAGCGCGGCCGCGCGCTTCTCGAGCGCGTCGAGCCGATGGAAGCGCACCGGATCGAGCCGGTCGGCGCCCTGCTCGCGCCACGCGTCGAGCGTCGCGCGCACGTGCGTCGCGTCGTCCGTCACTTCGCCTTCCCTCCGCTCGACGCGGTCTTGCGCGGCACCGGCGCGATCTCCACGCGGCGGTTCTTCGCGCGGCCTTCATCGTCCGCATTCGAGCTGACCGGCTGCTCGGAGCCGAACGCGGCCGCGAACACCGACTTCGCCGGCGCGCCGGCGTCGATCAGCGCACGCGTGACCGTCAGCGCGCGCTTGGCCGACAGTTCCCAGTTGTCCGCGAACTGGCGGTTGCCGGCACGCACCTGCTGGTCGTCGGCGAAGCCGCTGATCATCAGGATCTCGTCGCGCGTCGTCAGGTAGGCGGCCAGCGGCGCAGCCAGCGTCTTCAACAGATCGCGGCCCTCGGGCTGCAACTGGTCGGAGTTCAGCGCGAACAGCACGTTGCCGCTGATGCCGATGCGGCCGTTTACGAGCGTGACGCGGCCGGCCGCGAGCGGCCCGGCCAGCGCCTCCTCGAGCGACTTGCGCTGCTGCGCTTCCTGCTGGCGCGCGCGCACGGCTTCCTCGAGCTTCGACGTGAGCTGCAACTGCATGCCGATCACGCCGACGAGGACCAGCACGAACGCGCCGAGCAGCACCGACATCAGGTCGGCGAACGCGGGCCACACCGGCGCGGAAGGCGCGCCGTCGTCGATTTCGTCGTGCATGCGTTACGCTCCGACCGATGCCCGCCGACCGGCGATCTGCTGCAGGTCCTCGACGATCTGCTTCTGCGACATCATGCTCAGGTCGATCACCTCGCGCGCCTGCGCGACGTAGTACTCGAGCTGCTCGTCGCTGCGCGCGAGCGATTTCTCGAGCGCGGCCTCGATGCGTTGCAGGTGGTTCAGCAGCTTGTCGTTCGACTCGCCGAACACCTGCACGGCCGCACCGAACGCATCGCCGAGGCTCGCGACCTCGACCGCACCGGCCGTGACCTGTGCGGCGACCGAATCGAGCTTGCGCGTTTCGGCATCGACGGTGTCGTTGAAGCGCGCGCCGACGCGCTCGAGCAGGTCGGCCGACGTGCTGACGAGTGCGTCGATCGCGGTGCGCTGTTCGGTCGACGCGTGATTGACCGCGCCGAGCAGCGTCTCGAGCGTCGCGAGCAGGCGGCTGCGCTCCTCGAGCATCGCGGTGTCGCGCACCATGCTGTCGGACAGGCGCTGGCGCAGTTCGGCGACGACGTCGGCCGCGGCCTTCGGCGCTTCCGATGCGGCCTGCACGAGGCGCGAGATCTCGTTGATCGTGTCGCTTGCATGCACCTGCGCCTGCGCGGTGATGTCGTTCGCGGTGCGGGTCAGCGTGTCGCAGATGTCCTGCTGGCGCGTCGCGGCCTGCGCGCTCGTCTGCGCCCATTCGTCGCGCAGCGCGGCGGCCATCGCGGCGAGCGAGTCGTTCCATGCGGACAGGCGTTCTTCGTCGCGCGCGGCCAGTTGCGTTTGCAGGCCGGCGTGCGAATCGCGGATCGTCGACAGCAGGTCGTTCGAGCGTTGTTCGAACGTAGACGCTTGTGCCGCGAGATCGCGCGTCGTTTGTGCGAGTGCGTCGCAGATTTCCTGCTGACGGCCCGCGCTGTGCACGCCCGCGCGCTGCCACTCGTCGCCGAGCTTTGCAGCCATCTCGGCCAGCGAATCGTTCCATGCCGACAGGCGTTCTTCGTCGCGTGCGGCCAGTTGCGTCTGCAGGCCCGTGTGCGATTCGCGAATCGTCGCCAGGAGGTCGTTCGAACGTTGCTCGAACGTCGCTGCTTGTGCGGTCAGATCGCGCGTGGTTTGTGCAAGGGCGTCGCAGATTTCCTGCTGACGGCCCGCACTGTGCACGCCCGCGCGCTGCCACTCGTCGCCGAGCTTCGTCGCCATCGCGGCGAGCGAGTCGTTCCATGCGGAGAGGCGCTCCTCATCGCGCGCGGCCAGTTGCGTTTGCAGCCCCGTGTGCGAATCGCGAATCGTCGACAGCAGATCGTTCGAACGTTGTTCGAACGTAGACGCCTGTGCCGCGAGATCGCGCGTCGTCTGTGCGAGCGCATCGCAGATTTCCTGCTGACGGCCCGCGCTGTGCGCGCCCGCGCGCTGCCATTCGTCGCCGAGCTTCGTCGCCATCGCGGCGAGCGAGTCGTTCCATGCGGACAGACGTTCCTCGTCGCGTGCCGCGAGTTGCGTCTGCAAGCCCGTATGCGACTCGCGGATCGTCGACAGCAGATCGCTCGAACGTTGTTCGAACGTAGACGCCTGTGCCGCGAGATCGCGCGTCGTTTGCGCCAGCGCATCGCAGATTTCCTGCTGACGGCCCGCGCTGTGCGCGCCCGCGCGCTGCCATTCGTCGCCGAGCTTCGCGGCCATCGCCGTCAGCGACGCATTCCACGCCGTCAGGCGTTCCTCGTCGCGCGCGGCCAGTTGCGTCTGCAGCCCCGCATGCGACTCGCGCATCGCGGCGAGCGCCGCGCCGGAATGCCGCTCGAAGGTCGCGGCAGCTTCGCCGAGCGCCTGCGCATGCTGGCCGGCCAGCGTCGCGCCGACCTGCTCCTGGCGCGCGAGCGCATCGCGCCACACGTCGGATAGCCGGCTTTCGGTCGATTCGAGGCGCGTCGCGACGCCGTCGAGCAGGTCCGTCGACCGCTGCGCGAAGGTGTCGGTGAACTGGCCGAGCGTCGTCTGCAATTGCTGCGCGACGGTGTCGCCCGCGCGGCGCTGCTCGTCGAGCGCGCGGTTCCAGACGGCCGTCACGTTCCCGGTGGTCTTCTCGAAACCGTCGGTCAGCCCGTCAAGCTGACGCTGCACGGCGCCCGTCACGGTGTCGCGCAACGCGGCCATCTCCTGCGCGAGCCCCGTCATCGTCGCCGCGACGACCGGCTGCAGCGCGGCACCGGCGACGCGCGCGCTCTCGGCGGCGCTTTCCTTCAGCGCATCGCCGACGTTCGACGCCAGGCCCGCATACGCGCGCTCGGTCCGATCGAAGAACGCCTGCTGGCTTTCGATCTGGCGATCGTGCAGCGCGACGCTGCGCGCCTCGAGCGTCGTCATCATCGTCTGCAGCCGGTCGACCAGGGCCGGCATCACGTCGGCCTGGCGCTGCAGCAGCCGGAAGGATTCGTCGCGCTGGTGTGCGGACGAATGCACGCGCAGCGTCGTCGCGATCTTCGCGTCGAGTTGCTGGCCCGCGTCGAGCCGTTCGCGGCGCACGAGCGCGGACAGGAGGCCGAGCATCGCCGACGTCGCGACGCCCGCGATCGACGTGCCGAACGCGAAGCCGAGGCCCTTCACCGGCGCGATCAGCGACGCGCGGATCGCGTCGAGGTCGGTCGCGCTTTCGAGCGCGGCGCCCGTGCCCTTCAGCGTGACGACCATCCCGAGCAGCGTGCCGAGCATGCCGAGCAGCACGAGCAGGCCGACGAGATACGGCGTCAGCGACGGGCCCGGCAGCGCGACGCGCGCGCCTTCGACGCGCGCCCGCACGGCGCCGCGCAGGCCCGCGGGCAGCGTGTCGAGCCAGGTGTCGAGCTGCGCCGGCGGTTCGGTCAGCCCGGCCACCGCGCGCGACAACGTGGCGGTCGCCTGCCGGTAGCGCCGCAGCTCCCACGCACCGGCGACGTAGCACGCGCCGATCAGCAGCGTGACGGCCGTCGCGAGCGGGTTCGACGCGACATAGCCGACGCCGATCCAGCACACTGCGAGCAGGCCGGCGATGAAGACAACGAGATCAAGACGAATTCTGGACATAGCGTAGGGATTAGCAGGTACGAAGGGCCGCGAGCAGCCCGTCTACCGTTTGAAACCGGACTTCGAGTTCGGCGAGCAGGATGCTTTGCATCTCGTTGCGGAACGTGTCGAGCCACGTGCCGGGCACGATCGCCACAGCGGGCGGTGCGTCGCCGTCGGGATCGGCAGCGGCCGCCGCTTGCGCGTCGGCCAGCGCCTGCCGTTCCGCGTCGCGCAGCCGCTCGAAGCGCGTGCCGAGCAGCGCGGGCACGGCGGACAGCAGGCTGCGCTCGCGCGCGCCGAGCACGCGCTCCATGATCGCGTCGAGCGCCGCGAGCCGCGCCATCCCGGACGCGCGCGCGGCCAGCGCGACCCGCAGGCGGCCGCGCAACTGGCCGATCGCCGTTTCCATTTCCTGCTGCAGGGACAGACAGCTCTGGCGGAAATCCGCGAAGTCCGCCGTGTCGGCGGGCGGCGGCGGCATTTCGCCGGGGCGCCGCCGCGTACGCGGACGGTGGGCGGCCGTGATCGCCTGCGCGAGGTCGTGACGCACGCGCGCGCAGTCGCGCTCGGCGTCGTAACCGCGCACGCCGGCCGCGACGCCGGGCGGGCTCGCATTCAGCGCGGACGACAGCGTGATCGCGTCGGTCCAGCCGAGCCACTGGCTCAGGCGGTCCGACAGCGTCTGCCGGGATTCCGCGACGTCGGCATCGGTCAGGCGCGCGAGCAGCCGGACGAGCGTCGGGCCGCTCAGTGCCGGGCGCGGGGGTGCTTGCACCATGCTGCAAACCGTCAAAAAAGGCAGCAGTTTACACGTCGTCGGGAGGTCGGCCGCCAGAATCGGGGAAGCAGCCCGGCCCGGCACGCCGTGCAACCGGCGCGAACGCCCGCCGTACAAGGCTCGCGGGGCGGTTGTCGGGGTTTCCCGGTGCGCCGGCGTCGGTCAGGCGACGAGTCGGGCCGCGTTCCAGAGCCGGAGCGGGCGGGCGCGGGCCGGTTCGGGGTTCGGTGCTCTCGCCTGCGCATCAACAAACGTTCACCCACACGCGTTTCCATCACGGACGTGCGGTACCATCGCGACACCCGCCACGCGAATCGCGTCCGACGCGGGCCCGCGCCGCCATGCAGCCGGCGCGCGGGCCGCCACCGGCCGCATTCCGGGTATCAGGCCGATATCCGCGGGCCGCAGGCGTCGCGCCCCCGGCAGACGGGTGCCGCCGCTCACGACAACGAGAGATCAATAACAGACGGGCCCGCCCGACCGCATACGATGATTTCCGACTTCGTCGCGCGCCTGCGCGAGCGCTTCAGCAAACCGCCCAGCCGGCAGGACTTCGCCGAACGCCTGATCGCCGCGCTGCGCGCGACCGGCGACACGCGCGAGTGGCTTCACGAACACGACAAGGGCCGACTCGTGCAAGCCGATGCCCCGTCGAACATCATCAACCTCCACAACCTGTTCCGCGATTACGCGGACGCGAAGCCCACCGAGCGCGAAGCGACGCTGCTGCGCCAGGCGAACGCGATGATGCAGCACGAGATTCCGGCGAACTTCGCCGACGTGCGCGCGCGGCTGCGCCCCGTGATCCGCAGCGCGACCGAGCGCGGCACGGTCGCGCTGCAGCTCGCCGGACAGCCCGAAGCGTCGGAGGTGGCGTTCCGGCCACTGTGCGAGAACCTCGAGATCGGCATCGCGTACGACGGCGAATTCAGCGTCGCGCGGCTGACGAGCGCGCGGCTCGCCGAATGGGGCGTCAGCTTCGACGCCGCCTGCGACATCGCGATCGACAACCTGCGCGGCGCGTCGTCGGCACCGTGGGTCGCGTTGCGCGACGGCGTGTTCCTGTCGCAGTTCGGCGACTACTACGACGCGTCGCGGCTGCTGCTGACCGACCTGCTGCATCGCCAGCCGATCTCCGGCGCGCCGGTCGTGATGGCGCCGAACCGGGCCGTGCTGCTGCTCACCGGCGACCGCAACACGGCCGGTCTCGCGACGATGGTCGAACTTGCCGAACACGCGCGCGCGCAGCCGCGTCCGCTGCCGCCGCTGATGCTGCGCTGGGACGGCGCCGCGTGGCGGAACTTCATCCCGGCAGGACTGGAGGCGAAGCTGCACGCGCTGCGCGTGGACGAACTCGCCGGCGACTACCAGGATCAGCGCACGCAGCTGGACGACCTGCACAAGCGGGACGGCACCGACATCTTCGTGGCGACCTACACCGTGTATCGACGGCAGAACGGCGAACTGTTCAGTGTCAGCGTGTGGAGCGACGGCGTGCCGACGCTGCTGCCCGAGACGGACATCGTCGTGCTCTACCGGGAAGCGACGCGGCAGTCGGCGCACGTGCCGATGGCCGCGCTGCGGGACGCGTGCGGCGACCTGATGACAGCCACCGCGCATCGCCCGGTGCGGTATGAAGTGAAGGCGTTTCCGGACGAGGCGCGGTTCGCGGCGCTGCTGGAGCGGTTTCCGGCGGTGTGACGCGCGCTCGCGCGGGCGGATTGAGCGGATTGAGCGGATTGAGCGGATTGAGCGGATTGAGCGGATTGAGCGGATTGAGCGGATTGAGCGGATGAGCGGATGAGCGGATGAGCGGATGAGCGGATGGGCTGATGGACGGACGGATGGGGCGGATGGGCCCAAAAGAATCGCCCGGCTCGGACCGTCCCGCCACCGGACGGAATGACCGGCCGCGCCGGCATGCCCGTCGGGAATGAAACGACGGTGCGCGCGAGCGGCACCGCCTGCCGTCAGATCCCCGCTTTCGGCGCGTTCAGGATCAGCCGCAGGCCGAGCAGCGTGATCGCGCCGGCCGCGACGCGGTCGACCCACTTCTTCGCGCGCAGGTATAGTTCGCGCGGCCGGCGGGTCGAAAAGCACAGCGCAACGATCGTGTACCAGCCGAATTCGACGCCGAACACGAGCGGCGGCAGCGCCAGGTAGCACCACAGCGGCGGATGCTGCGGCAACAGCGCCGCGAAGATGCTGCCGTACCAGATCGCCGTCTTCGGATTGCTCAGCTGGGTCGTGAGGCCGGTCCAGAACGACTTGGGCGCGCTGCCGGCGACGACGGCCTGCGGGTCGTCCATCGCGATCGGCCGGTCGGCGCCGCGCCAGATCTTCGACGCCATGTAGATCAGGTATGCGCCGCCGGCCACCTTGAGCCCGACGTACAGCCATTCGACCGCCTGCAGCAGCGTATAGAGCCCAGCCAGCGCGACGCCGCCGAACGCGATCCCGCCGACACCCATGCCGAGCGCGGTCGCGAGCCCGTCGCGGCGCGACAGCCCGATCGAATTGCGGGCGACCAGCACGAAACTCGGTCCCGGAATCATTGCGCCAAGCCACAGCGCGGCCAGAATGGCGAGTACGGCAGCCGATGCAGTCATCGAAGTCTCCTTGGTCGACGGCGCCGACATGCCGGCGCCTGCGTGTCGCGTCGAGAATCGAGTCGCATTGCATCGATCGCCGACGCTGAAGCCGACGATTCTGGCACGCTTCGCCGCCCGCCGAAAGCGCCCGCGCGCTGCTATGCTGGCTGCCGTTCCCGCCCTCGCGCCCCGCCCCATGATCGAGATCCGCGCCGCCCGCTATCCCGACGATGCCGCCGTCGTCGAAGCGATCTTCCGCGAATACATCGCAAGCCCCACCGTCAGCCTCGCGTTCCAGGACTACGAGCCGGAGCTCGCCGCACTGCCGGGCAAATACGCGGCCCCGCGCGGGCAACTGCTGCTCGCATGGCACGGCGAGCGCGCGGTCGGCTGCGCGGCGTTTCGGGAAATCGACGCGACGACGTGCGAGATGAAGCGCGTGTACGTGCGCCCAGACGCGCGCGGGCTGAACGTCGGCCGCCAGCTCGTCGAACGGCTGCTGCGCGACGCGAAGGCGGCCGGCTATGCGCGGATGTGCCTCGACGTGCTGCCCGAGTTCGTCGCCGCACGGCAACTGTATGGTTCGCTCGGCTTCACGCCCGCGCCGCCGGTCGCGTTCAATCCGGTGCCAGGCACCGAGTTCCTCGGGCGGGATCTGTGATGATCGCCACCGCACGCTGCGCCCTGGTTGCGCTGCTCGCCGCACTGTCGTCCGGCGCACGCGCCGGCGACCTGCCGCCATCGGTCGCGACGCAACTGCCGTCCGGCTACCGGCCGCTCGTTGTACAGGAAGGGCCGGACCTCGGCAACGGACGGCGCAGCTTGCTCGTCGTCGTGCATCGCGAAGCCGATACGCGCGCGCAGCCGTCGCCGCGCCCGCTGCTGATCTTCGAGGAACAGCCCGATCGCGCGTACCGGCTCGCCGCGCGCAACGACCACGTCGTCCTGCGCGCGAACGAAGGCGGCCAGTGCGATCCGTTCGATCCCGAAGACGCCGCCGACAGCGGCCTCGCGGTGAAAGGCCGCTATTTCACCGTGCAGAACTTCGTCGCCTGCGGGCAACACTGGAGCGACTTCGTGACGTTCCGCTACGACCCGCGCACCCGGGGCTGGCTATTCTCCAGCGAGATCTATACCGAATCGTTTCCGCTCGACGAGCAGCCCGACCAAGTCACCGTCACGCGCGCCGATGCGCACCGGCCGGTATCGTTCGGCCAATGGCGGCGCAAGGACTGAAGGACCCGCGCAGCGCAATCCTCAACCGGCGCGCAGCCGCGTTGCCGCCGGCCATGAAGCCTGCCGGCCGTCATGAACAATGTTCCGCGTCGCCCGCATCCGTACGACTCGCCTCCCCCCGCCAACCGGTCTACCATAGGCGCTCGTCGTCGTTCGGGCGCGCGCCGGCGCGGCATGCGGCTTGCGCGTGGTCCCTTCCCACGTTGAACCAGCGCAGGAGGACGTCATGACGCAACACTTCGATGCGATCGTCATCGGCACGGGCCAGGCCGGGCCGCCGCTCGCCGCACGGCTCGCCGGCGCCGGCATGAAAGTCGCGATCGTCGAACGCGGCCGCTTCGGCGGCACCTGCGTGAACACCGGCTGCATCCCGACCAAGACGCTGATCGCAAGCGCGTATGCCGCGCAACTCGCGCGGCGCGCGCAGGAGTACGGAGTGTCGGTCGGCCCCGTCAGCGTCGACATGAAGGCCGTGAAGGCGCGCAAGGACCGGATCTCCGGCCGCTCGAACCACAACGTCGAGCAATGGGTGCGCGGGCTCGACCACACGACGGTGTTTCAGGGTCATGCCCGATTCGAGCGGCCCGATGCGGTGCGCGTGGGCGACGACGTGCTCGAGGCCGAACGCATCTTCATCAACGTTGGCGGACGCGCGCAGATCCCGTCGATGCCGGGCCTCGACTCGGTGCCCTATCTGACCAACTCGACGATGATGGACGTCGACTTCCTGCCGGAGCATCTCGTGATCATCGGCGGCAGCTACGTCGGGCTCGAATTCGGCCAGATGTACCGCCGCTTCGGCTCGAAGGTCACGATCGTCGAGAAAGGCGCGCGCCTGATCCATCGCGAGGACGAGGACGTGTCGCAGGCCGTGCGCGAGATTCTCGAGAACGAAGGCATCGACGTGCAGCTCGACGCGAACTGCCTGAGCGCACGGCGCGACGGCGACGGCGTCGCGGTCGGCCTCGACTGCACCGGCGGCCGCCGCGAGGTCGCGGGCTCGCACCTGCTGCTCGCGGTCGGCCGCGTGCCGAACACCGACGATCTCGGGCTCGAGCGGGCCGGCGTCGCGACCGACGCGCGCGGCTACATCACGGTCGACGACCAGCTGCGCACCAGCGTGCCCGGCATCTGGGCGCTCGGCGACTGCAACGGGCGCGGCGCGTTCACGCATACCGCGTACAACGACTACGAGATCGTCGCGGCCAACCTGCTCGACAACGATCCGCGCAAGGTGTCCGACCGCATCAACGCGTACGCGATGTACATCGATCCGCCGCTCGCCCGCATCGGCATGACGCTCGCGGAAGCAAAGCAGACCGGCCGCCGGCTGCTGGTCGGCACGCGGCCGATGACGCGCGTCGGCCGTGCGGTGGAAAAAGGCGAGAGCCTGGGTTACATGAAGGTGATCGTCGACGCGGACAGCCATGCGATTCTCGGCGCGTCGATCCTCGGCGTGACCGGCGACGAGGTCGTGCACGGCATGCTCGACGTGATGGCCGCCGGCGCGCCGTACACGACGATCAGCCGCACGATGCACATCCACCCGACCGTGTCGGAGCTCGTGCCGACCTTGCTGCAGGATCTGCATCCGGTCGAATGAAGGATCGCGGAAACGGGCGTGCATCCTGCGCGCCCGTTATGCACGCGCGCTGCACATTGCCCATCCGGCCCCGTCACGCGGCGCCGTGCCATCGCAAACCGCACTGATCGCCAGTCGAATATTTAATTTTCACCTGGACGAGCGCGCCTTTACCCTTTCGGCATCGCATCACAGGGCCACCGGCCCCCTCTGGAGCATTCCGATGACCGACCCCGGCACCGCGCAAGCCGTTTCCCGCCCGCACGCGGCTTCCGTGTCCTATGGCGCGCTCGCGCTGCTGGTGCTGGCCGGGCTCAACCTGCGTCCGTTCCTGACCGCGTTCGGCCCCGTGCTCGACCTCGTGCGTGCCGACACGGGCCTCGGTTTCCGCGCGGCGGCGCTGCTGACCACGCTGCCGTTCGTGCTGATGGGTGTCGTCGCCGGCCTCGGCGTCGGGCTCGCGCGGCGCTTCGGCGAGCAACGCGCGCTGCTCGCCGCGCTGGCGTTGATCGCCGCGGGTTGTACCGCGCGCCTGTGGAGCGACGGCAGCACCGGACTGGCCGTCACGGCAATCGTCGCGGGTGCGGGCGTCGCCGTGGTGCAGTCGCTCGCGCCGGGCCTCGCCAAGCGCTGGTTCGTCGACCGGCTGCCGCTCGCGATGGGCCTCTATTCGGCCGCGCTGGTCGGTGGCGGTGCGTTCGGCGCGGTCGCGAGTCCGTGGCTCGCCGCGCACGGCGGCTGGCATCTGTCGCTCGCCGTGTGGGCCGTGCCCGCGCTCGTCACGCTCGCGCTGTGGCGCGCGAAGGCGCCGCGCGACGCGCTGCATGCGGCGGCGGCATCGGCGCCCGTCGCCGCGTTCGTACGCATTCCGCGCGCATGGCAACTTGCGCTGTTCTTCGGCCTCAGCAACAGCGGCTATGCGAGCCTCGTCGCGTGGCTGCCCGCGTTTTATCGCAGCGTCGGCATGAACCCGCAGGCGAGCGGCAACCTGCTCGCGTGGATGGCGCTGTTCCAGGCGGCCGGCGCGCTCGCGATGCCGATGTTCGCGAAACGTTCGCACGATCGCCGCCCGGTGCTGTGGCTCACGCTCGCGCTGCAGACGGCCGGCTTCGCCGGCTTCGCGACGATGCCCGCGCTCGCGCCGTGGATGTGGGTCGCGAGCGTCGGCATCGGGCTCGGCGGCTTCTTCTCGATGAGCCTGATCGTCACGCTCGATCACCTGCCCGATGCGCGGCTCGCGGGTGCGCTCGCCGCGTTCGTGCAAGGCGTCGGCTTCCTGACCGTCGCCGCGAGCCCGTGGTTGATCGGCTGGCTGCGCGACGCCGGCGGCGGCTTCGCGATCGCGTGGTGGATGCATCTCGGCGTGATCGCGTCGATGGCCGCGCTGAACGCCACGTTCTCGCCCGCCGGTTACCGGCGCAGCATGGCGCGCGTCACCGGCGCGGCGCGCTGACACCGCAACATCGGCTTCCCTGATCCGGACGATCGCCGGCCGCTTGCGGCGCTCGTCCAGCCGCCCGCGCATGGCCGGGCGCGGGCCGTCACGCCCATCGGCCGCCATTCGCTTCACCCCAGAACGACATCAATCGGTAAGGAGACAATCATGAAAAAGCTCGTCATCGCCGTCGCGCTCGCGCTGACGGCCGCCGCCGCCGCCGCGAAAGACCCGGCCGTCCTGCGCCTCGGCGTCGATCCCAGCTACGCGCCGTTCGAATCGCTCGCACCCGACGGCACGCTCGTCGGCTTCGACATCGACCTCGGCAACGCGATCTGCGAACGCATGAAGGTGCGCTGCGTGTGGGTCGAGAACGCCTTCGACGGGATGATCCCGGCGCTGAAGGCGCGCAAGTTCGACGGCGTGCTGTCGTCGATGAGCGTGACCGAGAAGCGCCTCGCGCAGATCGCGTTCACCGACAAGATCAACAACGTGCCGCCGCGCCTCGTCGCGCGACGCGGCGCGAACCTGCAGCCGACGGCCGAGTCGCTGACCGGCAAGAGCGTCGGCGTCGAACAGGGGTCGACGCAGGAGACTTATGCGCGCACGTACTGGGAACCGAAGGGCGTGATCGTGCGCACGTACCAGACGCAGGACCTCGTCTATCAGGATTTGATTGCCGGTCGTCTCGACGCGTCGCTGCAATCATCGGTACAGGCCGATCTCGGCTTCCTGAAGACCGCGAAGGGCGCGAACTTCGCGTTCGCGGGGCCGCCGCTGCATGACCCGAAGACGCTCGGCGTCGGTTCCGCGATCGGCGTGCGCAAGGATGACGACGCGCTGCGCACGCAGATCAACCAGGCGCTCGCCAGCCTGATCCAGGACGGCACGTATCAGCGGATCGCGAAGAAGTATTTCTCGTTCGATATCTACAACTGACGGACTCGGCCGGTTGCGGCCGGTGGCTCAAAGGGGGCGGCGCATGCGAGTGCGACGCCCCCTTTCTTCTTTTCCGGAACCGGTTCGTCAACTCCTTTCCACCCACGCCCGGTGCAATGGCATCGACCCATCGTCTGACGACGGCTTCGCTATTCGCAATCACCGACGAAGTGCCACCTGTTCAGCGACAGGCACGAAGCTTGCGCCTTGCGCCCGCTCGCCTGTTCGAACGGCGAGCGCGCGTCGCTTCGCGGCTGCCGCGATGCGTGATCGGCTGGCCAGCGCCGCATTCAATAACGAAGGAGACGTTGTCATGGACGAGACGAATGCATATCGCCGCTACGATCGCCGCCGCTTTCTCGCCGGCGTTGCCGCGGTGGCCGGCAGTGTCGCACTGCCGGGTTGCGGCGGCGGAGGGGACGGCATATCGGCCGTGGACGGCAATGCGCGCGCCCCATCGATCGGCGACACGCCGTCGCCGAACGGCGGCAATCGCTACAGCCTGCCGCGGCCGGCGTTGCCCGATCCGGCGAGTTCCGGCATCGATCACATCGTGCTGGTCACGATGGAAAATCGATCGTTCGACCATTTCATGAGCTGGGTGCCGGGTGCCGAGGGGATGCCCGCCAATCGGCAGTTCAGGGACGCGTTCGGCGGGACCAACGCACCGTTTCCGCTGTCGGCGAATCCCGCCTACGGCTATCAGGCATGCGCGTACCACGACCCGAACCACACCTACCAGGGCGCGCGCACGCAACTGGCTGCGGGCGAGATGAACGGCTGGCTCCTGACGCCCGGGACGAGCCTGACCCAGGGCGACCTGCTGCCCATCGGCTATTACACGTCGGCCGACCTGCCGTTCTTCAGCGCGGCGGCAAGCAGCTACACCATCGGCGACTTCTACTTCAGCGGCGTGCTGACCAATACGTTTCCGAATCGCCTCTACCTGCACAGCGGCGCCACCGACCGCCTCACCGATACCCCCGACAATTCGTCGCTGCGCACGATCTGGGACAACCTGAGCGACGCCGGCATCGGTTGCAGTTACTACTACCACGACGTGCCGTTCACCGCGCTGTATGGCACGCGCTATCTCGGCATCTCGCATGCGTTCGCGGATTTCCTGGCGAATGCGGCGGCGGGAACGCTGCCGCCGTTCTGCATGGTCGACCCGGTTTTCGCGGGCGAGCTGCAAGGTGCGTCCGCGGACGACCATCCGCATGCGGACATCCGCGACGGGCAGGCGTTTCTCAACCAGGTGTACGACGCACTGCGCACGAGTCCCACCTGGAACCGCACGCTGATGATCGTCGTATATGACGAGTGGGGCGGTTTTCTCGAGCACGCGGTGCCGCCGATCCGGCCGATCAGCAACAACGAGCTCGCGCTCGGCAACGACGGCAAGCTCGGCTTTCGCGTGCCGCTCGCCCTGCTCGGCCCGCGCGTGCGGGCAGGCTCGGTGACGCGCTACCCGTTCGACCCGAGCTCGATTCACGCGCTGCTGCAATGGCGTTTCGGGCTGAAGCCGCTCGGCGTGCGCGGCAGCGATCCGGCGACCTTCAATCTCGCTTACGCGCTCGATTTCAACGACGCGCCGCGCACGGACGCGCCGGCGTTCACGGTCCCGCAAGGTCCGTTCGGCGGAACGTGTCCCGGGACGACCGCGCCGTCGTCGCCCGGTTCGGTTACCGGCGTGGATCCGTCGCAAATGGCGGCCAATCCGGCGGCCAATCCCGCAACCAATCCGGCGGTCGACCGCTTCGCCGAGTTGCGCGCGAAGGCCGCGGCACTGGGGTTCAGGACCGGAGGCTGACGGCCGCATGGAGGCGGCGGTCGACACACGATACGGCGACAGGCGAGCGATGGCCGGGGATCCGTAGGGCAACACCCGGCAGTTCGCCACGTATCAGCGCGATCAGTCGATCGCCGAGATCCGGTCGCGACTGGCCGACGGCGACCGGCAGATGGCCGGGGCCACGGACGATTCGCGTGCATCCCGAGCGGCGCATGCGACGTGGCCTCGACGATCGGCGCGCCGTGCTTCGCGAGCACGCATCCACCCTCCGTCCCCCGCTGTCGCAATCATCCAGATTCGCGTCGCGTGCAGATAAAACCTCCGCGCCCGGCCCGCCGTTAACCCGTTCGCAGTCCCGGCGCCCCGCCTTGCAACGCGGCGCCCGTCGTCGTTCGTGATCCGGAATCCACATCCGCCGTCGGCCGCCCGTCGGGCCGCCGGCAAGGGAACGTCATGCGAAAACTCACCATCCGCGGCGGCCTCGTCGCGACCGTCGCCGGCTATACGGCGCTGCTCGTCCTGGTCGTCGGCGCGTGCATCGCCGCGCTCTACGCCGGCAACGGCTCGCTCGAAGCAATGTACCGCGACGACACCGCGTCGCTGCTGCACCTGAAAACCAGCTCGGAGCGCATGCTCGTGCTGCGCGAACGCGTCAGCGACGTCGCGCAGATCATCAGCGCCGGCCAGCCCGCGAAGGCGGAAATCGCGCAGCTCCACACGCTCCTCAAGCAGAGCGACGACGAACTGGACGCGTACTCGCGGTTGCATGCGCGCGACGCCGACGAGCAGGCCTTGTTCGATACGCTGCAGCAGCGCCGTCGCACCTTGCTCGATCGGGCTTTCCTGAAAGCGATGTCGCAACTCGACCACGACAACGCCTTCGACTTCCTCGACACGCACCGCACCGCGCCGCCGGCACTCTTCACCGCCTACCAGGAAGCGATCGATGCGCTCGAATCGTTCCAGGTCGCGCGCCAGAAGGCGCGCTACGACGCGGCCGGCGAACGCTTCCACCGGATCGTGTGGGCCATGGCGGCGGTCGCCGCCTTCGCGCTGGTCGTCGGCTTCCTGGCGCAGCGCGTGCTCGCGAAGGCGATCATCGCGCCGATCCATCTCGCCGTCGCGCATTTCGACAGGATCTCGAAAGGCGACCTGACCGGCGCGGTCGTCATTCCGGGCGAAAACGAAATGGCGTATCTGTTGAATGCATTGAAGCGCATGCAGGACGGCCTCGTCGAAACCGTGAGCCAGGTGCGCGCGAGCACCGAGACGATCGTCGGCGACGTGCGCACGATCGCGAGCGGCAACGTCGACCTGTCCGCGCGCACCGAGCAGCAGTCCGTCTCGCTGCAGCAAGCCGCGGCGAGCGTGGAGCAACTGACGGCAACCGTGCGCCAGAACGCGGACAACGCACGCGATGCGCGCACTTACGCCGAGGGTGCGGCCGGCATCGCGGCAAAGGGCGGAGACGCGATGCAGCGCGTCGTCGAGACGATGTCGGCGATCTCGCACAGCTCCGCGCGGATTTCCGGCATCGTCGGCGTGATCGAAAGCATCGCATTCCAGACCAACATCCTCGCGTTGAACGCCGCCGTCGAAGCGGCGCGCGCGGGCGAACAGGGACGCGGTTTCGCCGTCGTCGCGACCGAGGTGCGCGGGCTCGCGCAGCGCTGCGCATCGGCGGCGAAGGAGATTCGCGAACTCATCGGCAATTCCGCGCAGCGCGTCGAAGACGGCAGCGGTCTCGTCGCACTCGCCGGTTCGGCGATGACTGAGCTCGTCGTCGCGGTCGAGCGCGTGAACGCGATCATGGGCGAAACGAGCATCGCCTTCGACGAGCAGTCCGCCGGCATCGAGCAGGTGAATGCCGCGGTCATCCAGATGGAGCAGACGATGCAGCGCAATGCCGCGCTGGTCGAGGAAGCGGCCGCCGCGGCGTTGTCGCTCGAGGATCAGGGCGCGCGGCTCAGCGATGCCGTCGCGCAATTCCGTCTGCGAGAAGCGGCGGCGGCGTGATGTAACGGCCCGGCCCGTGGCGGGCTGGCCGGCCCGTCACGACACCCGGGCCGCAGCCCGGTGTCGTGACGGGCAACAGGTGGATCGCCGGTGTGCGGTGTGCCGTGTGTGACTAGACCGCCCGCTCCAGCAGGTCGGTTGCGAACGACTTCGCATGCTCGACAGCCTCCTGCGCATCGGGGAATACACCGAGCTGCTCCCAGTGCTCTTCGGCCGCGTAGGTTCCCCTCACCGCCAGCGCCCGCTGAACGCGCAATTGCGCCGCGTATTTGCCGTCGTCCAGTGGCCGGGCCGTCGCGACGACCTTGTGCGGCGGGCTCGCTCGCTCCGGCTGAACCAGCTCGACGGAGCCACCGGCCGTGCCGATCGCCATCAACTCGTTCCTGGCCTTGCAGTCCGGGCAGTAGAAGCACCATCCCGCATCATCCTGGCGAGACTTGACCTGCCCGCGCGCCAGCACGGCACGACATTCAACGTTTTCGCAGATGAACGGCATAGCTGTCTCCGAAGTTGTTTGAGAGAAATCCTAGCATGTCCGTCGGCGGCGAAACCAGAAAAAAAGCCGGCCCCGAAAGGACCGGCCTCGCCGACATCGCACCGCGCAAATGCCTGCCCGCGCGGCCTCGCTCAGTAGTGACTGCGCCCCCACAGCGTCTTCGGTTCGTCGAGCAGGCGACGCAACCCGCTGCGCTCGATCATCGTCTCCGCGACTTCCATCACGCGCTCGAGAATCGCGTTCTCGTCGACCGACAGCACGCGCCGATCCTCCATCAGCACGCGGCCGCCGACCATCGTCATGCACACGTCGGCCGCGTTCGCGAAACACGTGACGCGATACACCGGCATGTTCATCGGCATCATGTGCGGGCGAAACAGGTCGACGAGGATGAGGTCGGCGAGCTTGCCGGCTTCGAGCGAGCCGATCTCGTGATCGAGCGACAGCGCCTTCGCCGCGTCGATCGTCACCATCTCCAGCACCTTGCCGTGCGGCAGCACGTCGGGGTCGCGGAAATGGCGGCGATGGTAGTGCATGCACTGCCACATGTGACGAAACATGTCGTAGCCGCGATCTGGCGCCGCGCCGTCCGACGCGATCGCGACCGTCACGCCCGCATCGATCAGCTCGGGCACCGGGCAGCGGCCGATGATCGACATGATCGCGCTCGGGTTGTGGACGATCGCGGTGCCGGTTTCCACGCACGCGGCGATGTCGTCGTCGGTCAGGTCGATGCTGTGCGACATGAACGACGTCGGGCCGAGCAGTCCGAGTTCGCGATGCGCGAACGCGAGCGTGCCCGCGCGATGGCCGTCCTGCGTGAACGTCAGGCCGCGCTCGCGCGCTAGCGCGCCGTAGCGTGCGGCCTGATCGCGGAAATCCCGCTCGTACTGCGCGAGTTCCGGGTCGTGCTCGGGCCCGTACACCGGCAGCGTGATCGCGATCCTGATTCGACCGTCGGCGTCGCCGTGGCATTCGTCGACGATGCGTTCGCACACGTCGTACATCGTGTCGAAATCGATGTCGCGCGTCTCGCCGCCGTCCGGCGCGTGGCGCGTGTATGCACGCGGCGCGGGCGGGCGCGACGGGCCGACGGCGACGATCGAGCGCGTGCCGGTGCGCACCACGGCATCGCAATGACGCCGCGCGTAGACGGGATCGTCGACGCGCATGATCGAGTTGCCGCCGCCGAGCAGCGACACGCCCGTCGTCACGCCGGCCTTCAGCCGTTCGAGCGCCGCGAGATGCGATTCGGTTTCCCAGAACGCCTCGTCCGACGCGCGCGTATAGATCGTCTCGGCCGCGGCCGACCACGCATCGCCGTCCGCGCCGCCGATCGTGCGCAGCATCGCGTGGCCCGCGTGCGCATGCGCATCGATCAGGCCCGGCAGCACGGCCTTGCGGCGTGCGTCGATCGTGCGCGCGGCACGGAAGCGCGCGTGCAATTCGGCGGTGTCGCCGACGGCGACGATGCGGTCGCCCCTCACGGCAACCGCGCCGTTCTCGATCACGCGCCGCTGCGGGTCCATCGTGATCACGCAGCCATTCGCGATCAGGGTGTCGATCGCTTCGCGCCGGTCGTCGGCCTGGTCGTCGGCCTTGTTCTCGGTCGTCATCGTTTCGGTGTCCTGTTGTAGTTAGAAGGGGCCGGGCGCCGCCGCACGGAAAAACCGCCGGGCAGTCGCCCGGCGGTTCGGCGGCGGCACGCCGATCGGGTCGTCACGCGGAGCGGGCCGGCGCGGCCACGCGCGCCTTCAGCTTGCGCTGCGCCGCGCTGATCGCGATGAACACCACCGCGTTCACCGCGAGTGCGACGAGCCCGGGGTTGATCGACGTCAGCGTGCTGGATGCGCCGGGGAACAGCGACGCGAGCGTCACGCCGTAGTAGTTCGTCAGCGCGATCACGATCGCACCGGCGACGATCCCCGCGAACGCGCCTTCCCGCGTGCCGAACGGCCGCTTCAGGAAGCTCGACGCGAGCATCGGCACGAGCTGCGTGAGCAGGCTCGACGAGAAGATCGCGAGCGTGACGAAGGTGGCGCCGCCGCGCAGCACGAAGTAGACGACCACCAGCGTGAAGATCGGCAGCGCGATCCGCGCGACGCGCGTCACCTCGCGGTCGGTCGCGTTCGGCGCGAAGCCTTCGCGGTAGATGTTGCGCGCGATCGTCGTCGAGGCGTTCAGCATGATCAGCGAGCCCGGCACCAGCGCGGTCAGCAGGCCCGTGCCGCCGACGATGCCGACGAACCACGCGGGGAACGTCTGCTTCACGAGACGCAGCAGCGCGAGATCGGTCTGCGCGCCTTCGAGCCCGTGCACCGTCATCACGGCCGCGAAGCCGACGAGGAACAGGAACGCGATCAGCACCTGGTACAGCGGCATCAGGATCACGTTGCGGCGCAGCGCGCGTTCGTCCTTCGCGACGTAGATCGCGGTGAAGCCGTGCGGGTACAGGTAATAGCCGAGCGACGTGAGCAGGATCGTCGAGTTGTACCAGCTCAGGTTGAAGCCGTGCTCGGGCATGCGCAGCAGTTCGGGATGCGCGGCGTCGATCTTCGCGAACATCTCGCCGAGGCCGCCGTAGTAGTGCATCGGCAGGTACAGGCCGAGGAAGATCGCGATCGCGAGGATCAGCACGTCCTTGAAGATCGCGATGCTCGCCGAACCGTGGATGCCCGACACGACCATGTACACGGCCATCAGCGTCGCGGCGATCCAGATCGCGGCCGCTTGCGGAATCAGCCCGTACGACATCTCGGACACGATCACGCCGAGGCCGCGCAGCTGGATCATCAGCAGCGACACCATCGCGAACACGGCCACGACCGACACCAGCACGCCGATCGCGCGGCTGTCGTACTTCGACGCGAAGTAGTCGGCGAACGACACGAGCCCGCGCGCCTTCGCGTAGCGCCACACCGCGGGCAGCATCCAGTAGCCGATCACGAACGCGAGGCAGCCGTACGACAGGATGTAGAACGCGGGCACGCCCTTGCTGTAGGTCCAGCCGCTCGCGCCGAGGAACGAGAACGTCGAGAACGCCTCGCCGGCCATCAGCAGGAACGTGAGCAGCGAACCGAAGCCGCGCCCGCCGACCGCCCACTGCTCGAGCGTGAGCTTGCGGCCGCGCCGCGCCATCACGCCGATCGCGAGCGCGAACACGGCGAACGCCGCGATGATGATGATCGAGGCGTTCATCGCGCGTCTCCCGTGCGGCCGTCGCGGGCCACGTCGCGCTCGTCGAGGTGGAACAGGATCGCGAGGATCGCGGCGGTCGCCGCCATCCAGATCAGGTTCCACACGAGCAGGAACGGCAGGCCGAACAGCAGCGGCCGCACCTCGGCGATCGAGCCGCCGGTGTACATCCCGACGAACGGCAGCGCCGCCAGCAACAGTCTGAATTTCATCTATGTCTCCTCCGGAAGACGCGCGAACGCGTCAGCGCATCAGAACTTCTGGCGGATGCCGACCACCACCGCCACCTGCGACGTCGTCGACGACGGCCCGTCGGTCCCGTCGATCCACGCGTGGCCCACGCCCGACGACGCCTTCTGGTAGAAGCCGTTCACGTACACGTCGGTGCGCTTCGACAGCAGGTACTGCAGGCCGGCCGACACCTGCTGATAATGACCGTCGTCGGCGCCGCGCGCGACCTTCGTATAGGTGTAGCCGGCCGCGGCCATCAGCGCGGGCGTGATCAGGTAGCGCACGCTGCCTTCGTAGTTGTTGAAGCGCAGCGCGCCGCCCGTCGCCTGGCCGAAGTTCGAGCCCGTGTACAGCAGCCCGAGCGTCGCCGCGCCGATCGTGTAATTGCCGCCCGCGCCCCAGATCTGCTGGCGCACCGCGCTCGACAGACCGGCGCCGAACACCGACGCCGAGCCCGGGTAGTAGTTGTCGGACGCAACGGCGCCCGTCGCGCTGGCCGCCGGATGGTTCACGCGCGCATAGGCGGCGCCTGCATTGAGCGGCCCGTGCGTATAGGTGACGCCGGCGCTCCATGAGTTGTCGTTCGAGAAGCCCGTCGAGTTCGAGAACCCGTACATCAGGTTCGCCTGCAGGCCCGCGATCGTCGGCGACACGTACTTGACCGCGTTGTTGGTGCGGAAACTATTGTTGATGTCGTCGTTGTCGAACGGGTGCGTCGAGTACTGCGCGAGGAAGCTGCTCATCTGCAGCGAGCCGAGGATGTCCTGCGTCGAGTTGTACTGGCGGCCGAGCGTCACCGCGCCCCAGTTCGCGCCGCTCAGGCCGACCCACGCGGAGCGGCCGAACATCCGGCCGCCCTGCCCGAGCGCGCCGTTCGCGACGTTGAAGCCGTTCTCGAGCCGGAAGTTCGCCTTCAGGCCGCCGCCGAGATCCTCGCTGCCGATCAAGCCCCAGCGCGGGCCCGATTCGTTGCCGCCCGTGAACTGCCACAGCGCATGGCCCTTCGAATTGTTCGTGTAGGTCACGCCGGCGTCGACGATCCCGTACAGCGTCACCGTCGACTGCGCGTGCGCGGCGCCGGCGAAACTCATCGCCATGGCCGCGCTCATGCACGCGACGCCCGTCTTCCTGCCCATCGTTCGCACCATCTCCGTCATCTCCTCTCCAAACCGTCTTGTCGATGTTGTGTTTTGTTGATGCTGGCCATACGCGCCGGTCGGCTTGTATAGACAGTGGCTGGATGGTATCCAGCCGCAGTCGCATCAAGAAATGAAATGTTCAACTGGGCGGCAGTTGAAAATCGAATGGAGACGGATGAAGGGGAAACGGGCGGCGAATGCACGCGCCTGCAAGCCGATAGAAAGCATGGAAGCCCGCCGGACGCGACGCATTCTGCTCAGACATGAATGGCTCGCGTAAGCAAGCTGACGAAACGGTAACGCGCGACGCGCCTATGCGGTTTTCCCGGATAGACCGTGCATCGGGCGCCGCAACGCGGCGTCGAACGGATTCGTGCGCGGGCCGATCGCATCGGCCTGGCGCCGGAGCAGCTCGACGACCATCGGCATCCGGTCGTCGCCGAGCCGCGACGCCAGCGTGCCAACGCTCAGCGCGCCGACCGGGTAGCCGGTGCGATCGAGGATCGGCACCGCGACGCCGGCCATCCCGTCGAGCACGCCGCTGTTGCGGCCCGCGTAGCCGAGCTCGCGCACGCGCTCGATCTCGGTGCGCAGGTAGACCTCGTCGAGCACGCCGTAACCGCGAATGCGCGGCACGTTGAAGCGGATCACTTCCTCGCGCTCGGCATCCGGCAGGAACGCGAGGATCGCGAGGCTGCCCTGCCCGACGCCGAGCGCAATGCGCCCGCCGATGTCCCCGGTGAACGAACGGATCGGGAACGGGCCTTCGCACAGATCGAGACACACTGCGTCGAAGCCGCTCTTCACGAGCAGGAAGATCGTCTCGCCGAGGCTTGCGCACAGCCGCAGCAGCGCAGGCCGGCACAGCGTGCGCATGCTGCTCGGGTTGCCGGCCAGCGCGGCGAGCGCGAAGAAGTCGACGCTCAGCCGGTACAGCTTCGACTGTTCGTCCTGCTCGACCATCCCTTCGGCGATCAGCGATTGCAGGATCCGGTGCGCGGTGCCCTGCGTGAGGCCGACGGCCTTCGCGAGGTGCGTGACGCGCACGCCGTCCTGCTGCATGCCGGCCAGCGCGCGCAGGATCGCGAACGCACGCTGCAGCATGCCGGTGCCCGGCGCGCCGGCCGCATCGACGGCGGCGTCCTCGTCCGCGGCCGGCATGCGTACGGCACGCGACGTTCCGGGCGAATGCGGTTCCTGCATGCGGATTCTCCTCGATGATTTCATTGAACGGAATACATCAGCTGCCATTGTCGTGTCGCCAAAATGCGCGCGGCATCCGGGTGTGCACGGGATTGACGCGCGTCTTTCACCACCTGCCCGCGCTTCATTCAACGGAACGATTTGCCGGCGACTCGGCAAAGCATTCCGTTCACTGGAATTTTTCTGAAATTCATCTCGTTGAGCAGAATTCCAAATTGACGCTCCGAAATATGGCTGGCTAGAGTCCGCGTCAATGACGCACCGGCCATGCGGTGTGCGAACCCGGAGTGCTCCATGTCGTTTCTCACGCTTACGGATCTGACGAAATCGTTCGGCGCGCTCACCGCCGTCGCCGACGTCAACCTGTCGGTCGAACAAGGCGAATTCGTGTCGCTGCTCGGGCCGTCGGGCTGCGGCAAGACCACGACGCTGCAGATGATCGCCGGCTTCGTCGACGTCACCCGCGGCCGCATCGCGCTCGACGGGCAGGACATCACGCACATGAAGCCGAACCGCCGCGGGCTCGGCATCGTGTTCCAGAGCTATGCGCTGTTTCCGCACATGAGCGTCGCGGAGAACGTCGGCTTCGGGCTCGACATGCGCGGCGTCGACAAGGCGGAGCGCGCCGAGCGCATCCGCGCGGCGCTCGCGCTCGTGCGCCTCGATGCGCTCGCGCACCGCTTTCCGCGTGAATTGTCCGGCGGGCAGCGGCAGCGCGTCGCGATCGCGCGCGCCGTGGTGATCGAGCCGCCGGTGCTGCTGCTCGACGAGCCGATGTCGAACCTCGACGCGAAGCTGCGCGAGGAGATGCAGTTCGAACTGCGCGCGATCCAGCGCAAGATCGGCACGACGACGATCATGGTCACGCATGATCAATCGGAAGCGCTGTCGATCAGCGATCGCGTGGTCGTGATGGAAGCCGGCCGCATCACGCAGACGGACACGCCGTACCGCGCGTACGAACGCCCGGAGAACCACTTCGTGTCGCAGTTCATCGGCAAGGCGAACCTGCTGCCCGGCACGATCGTCGCGCACGACGGCGACGCGATCCGCATCGATCTCGGCCACGATCTCGCGGAGACCGGCCGCACCGTGCACCTGCCGGCGCGCGAGCGCGACGTGCGCATCGGCGATGCCGTGTCGGTGTGCATCCGTCCCGAGAAGCTACGACTGTGCGCACCCGGCGCGGGCCGCTTCGCCGCGACCGTCACGAGCCGCTTCTTCCTCGGCAGCCAGTGGCTGTACCGCGTCGACAGCGCGCTCGGCGAAGTGCTCGTGTGCTGCCAGAACGAAGGCGCGGAGCCGCTCGCGGAAGGCGCGCCGGTCGGCGTCGACTGGCACAGCGACGCGGTGCGCGTGATGCGCCGGGAGGCCTGAATGCGACAGCCTACCCGTCCGCTTTCGACCGACGGCGCGCCGGCCGGGCTCGCGCCATCGGGCGCGGCCGCGACCGCGGCGGCCAACGCGGCCGACGCCGTTCCGCTTCGCACCGGCAGCGTTGCGCTGCGCGCGACGTGGCGTGCGCACGCGCCGCTGTGGCTGATGTGCGCGCCCGCGTTCGCACTGTTCGCGGCGCTCGTGCTCGTGCCGCTCGCGATGACCTTCGCGCTCACGTTCTACCGTTACGACCCGGCCACAGGTCCGATCGCCGCCTTCCAGCTCGGCAACTACGCGGAGGTGCTCGGCTCGTCGTACTTCCACACGATCTTCGCGCGCACGTTCGGCATCGCCGCGCTGACCACCGCGATCTGCGTCGCGATCGGCACACCCGAAGCGTACGTGCTGTCGAAGATGCGCGATCCGTGGCGCTCGCTGTTCCTGCTCGTCATCCTTGCTCCGCTGCTCGTGTCGGTCGTCGTGCGCGCGTTCGGCTGGAGCATGCTGCTGAACACGAGCGGGCTCGTGAACCAGGCACTCGGGCTCGTCGGCCTCGGGCCGTACAAGCTGGAATACACCACGTTCGCGATCGTGATCGCGCTCGTCCACGTGATGCTGCCGTTCATGGTGATTCCCGTCTGGACGGCACTGCAGCGGCTCGATCCGCAGACCGAGCACGCGGCGCTGTCGCTCGGCGCGTCGCCGTTCACGACGCTGCGCCGCATCGTCGTGCCGCAGCTGATGCCGGGCGTGCTGTCGGGCAGCCTGATGGTGTTCGGGCTGTCGGCGAGCGCGTTCGCGATTCCCGGCCTGCTCGGCGGACGCCGCCTGAAGGTCGCGGCGACCGCCGTCTACGACGAATTCCTCGGCTCGCTGAACTGGCCGCTCGGCGCGACGATCGCGGTGCTGTTGCTGGTCGCGAACCTCGTCGTGATGCTCACCTACTACCGCGTGCTCGAACGCCGCTATGCGCGCAGCCTCGGAGGCGCTTCCCGATGAGAAAGAACGGCCCGTTCGCCCTGGCGTTCCATACGCTCGTGATCCTGTTCGTGCTCGCGCCGCTCGCGATCGTCGTGCTGGTCGCGTTCACGCCCGACGAAACGCTGACGCTGCCAACGCACGAGTTGTCGCTGCGCTGGTTCCGCGCGATCCTCGACTATCCGGACTTCGTCACCGCGTTCGCCAACAGCGTGAAGCTCGCATTCGCGTCGGCGACGCTGTCGCTCGCGATCGCGTTGCCCGCCGGGCTCGCGATCGGCCGCGCGACCTTTCCCGGCCGCGCGTTCCTGAACAGCCTGTTGCTGTCGCCGCTCGTGATTCCCGGCCTCGTGCTCGGCATCGCGCTGCTGCGCTTCTTCGCGCTGATCGGCGCGACCGGCTCGTTCGCGTGGCTGGTGCTCGCACACATGATCGTCATCACGCCGTTCGTGATGCGGCTCGTGCTGGCGTCCGTCGCGGGCCTCGACCGCAGCGTCGAACAGGCCGCATGCTCGCTCGGCGCCGATCCGTGGACGACGTTCCGCCGCATCACGCTGCCGATGATCCTGCCTGGCATCACCGGCGGCTGGCTGCTCGCGTTCATCAACAGCTTCGACGAGCTGACGATGTCGATCTTCGTCACGTCGCCGCAGACGGTCACGCTGCCGGTGCGCATGTACATGTATGCGACCGAATCGATCGATCCGATGATGGCGTCGGTATCGGCTCTGGTCATCTTCATCACCGCCGGCGCGATGCTGCTGCTCGATCGCGTGTACGGCCTGAACCGCATCCTGATCGGCCAACACTGATGACGACCTTCGTTTCCCGCTCCACCGACAACGCGGACGACGGCGCGCAATTCGTGCGCGTCGCCGAACGCGAGCGCGCCGCCGTCGCGTTCACGCTCGACGGCCGCCCCGCGCAGGCGCTCGCCGGCGACACCGTGCTCACCGCGATCCTCGTCGCGCAGCGCCGCGTGCGCGTGAGCGAATTCAGCGGCAAGCCGCGCGCGGGCTTCTGCCTGATCGGCGCGTGCCAGGACTGCTGGGTCCGCACCGAGGCCGGTGCCCGCGTGCGCGCCTGCTCGACGCCGATCGCCGATGGCATGCGGATTCTCACCGGCGCGCAGCCCGACACGGCCGGAGACGCATCATGAGCGACGCACTGCGGCCGGTGATCGTCGGCGCGGGGCCGGCCGGCGTGCGCGCGGCCGAGGCGTTGGTCGACGGGGGGCTGCGCCCCGTCGTGATCGACGAGAACGCGCGCTGGGGCGGGCAGATCTATCGCCAGCCGCCGGCCGACGGCGCGTTCGCGCGCGGCAAGCGCGCGCTGTACGGCTTCGAGGCCGCGAAGGCCGATGCCGTGCACCGCACCATGGCCGCGTTGCTGCCGCACGTCGACTATCGGCCGAACACGCTCGCCTGGGCGTGCGGCGCGGGCCGCGTCGACACGCTGCAGGACGGCCGCGAAACGACCGTGCCGTTCTCGCACCTGATCGTCGCGAGCGGCGCGACCGATCGCATGCTGCCGGTACCCGGGTGGACGCTCGCGGGCGTCTATACGCTCGGCGGCGCGCAAGTCGCGCTGAAGGCGCAGGGCTGCGCGATCGGCAGCCGCATCGTGTTCGCGGGCACGGGGCCGTTGCTGTATCTCGTCGCCTATCAGTACGCGAAGGCCGGCGCGCAGGTCGCGGCCGTGCTCGACACGAGCCCGCTGCGCCGGCAGGCTGCCGCGACGCCCGCCCTGCTGCGCATGCCGTCCACATTCGCGAAGGGGCTGTACTACATCGGCTGGCTGCGCGCGCACGGCGTCGCGATCGAAACCGGCGTCACGCTTGAGCGCGTGCTCGGCGAGCGGCACGTAACGGGCCTCGCATGGCGCGCGGCCGGCGGCGACGCGCCGCCGCGGATGCTCGACTGCGATGCGCTCGGCCTCGGCTTCGGGCTGCGTTCCGAGACCCAGCTCGCGGATCTCGCCGGCTGCCGGTTCCGTTTCGATCCGCTCAACCGCGCATGGCTGCCCGAACGCGATGCGGCCGGCCGCACATCGGTGCGCGGCATCTACGTGGCGGGCGACGGTGCCGGCATCGCAGGCGCCGACGCGGCCGAGGCGTCCGGGCGACGCGCGGCGCTCGCGCTGCTCGGGGATGCGGGTATCGCGATGCCGTCGTCGTCGCCGTCGCTGGCCGGCAAGCCCGATGTAGCGACGCTCGATCGCACGCTCGCCCGGCTCGGCGCGTTCCGTGCCGGCCTCGAAGCGGCGTTCGCGCCGCCCGCCGCACTCGCCGCGCGCTGCCCGGACGACACGATCGTGTGCCGCTGCGAGGAAATCGACGCGGGTACGCTGCGACGCTGCATCCGCGGTGGCGAAGCGACCGAGCTGAACCGGCTGAAGGCGCTGACACGCGCCGGGATGGGCCGCTGCCAGGGCCGCATGTGCGGCGACGCGACCGCACTCGTGCTCGCCGCGGAAACCGGCCGCGCGCTCGCGGACGTCGGCCGGTTGCGCGCGCAACCGCCGGTGAAGCCGTTCCCGATCTCCGCCGCACTCGTGGGCGACGATGTCGCGGCGATTCCCGACGAGGCACGCGATGAGTGAACGCCGTCACTACGACGTCGCGATCGTCGGCGGCGGGCTCGTCGGCGCTTCGGCTGCACTGGCGCTCACGCGGCACGGCTTGCGCGTCGCGCTGTTCGAGCGCCGCGACTGCGGCGCGCAGGCAAGCGGCGTGAACTACGGCGGCGTGCGCTGCCAGGGCCGCCCCGCCGCACAACTGCCGCTCGCGCTGCGCGCGCGGCGCATCTGGGATCGCCTGCCCGAGCTGATCGGCATCGACGGCGAATTCGTCGTGTCGGGTCATTTGCGGCTCGCGCGCAGCGACGCCGATCTCGATGCGCTCGATGCCTACGCGACGCTTGCCGGCGAGCACGGCTTGCCGTTGCAGGTGATGCGCGGCGACGCGTTCCGCCGCCGCTACCCGTGGCTCGGCCGCGCCGCGGTCGGCGGCTCGCTGTGCGCGACCGACGGGCACGCGAACCCGCGTGTCGTGTCGCCCGCGTTCGCGCGCGCGGCCCGCGCAGCGGGCGCCGACGTGTTCGAGCACACGCCGGTCGACGACGCCCGGCACGACGGCACGCGTTTTCATGTCGTTGCGGGCGGCCGTGCGTTCAGTTCGACGTGGCTGATCAACTCGGCCGGCGCATGGGCGAACACGATCGCCGAGCGCTTCGGCGAAGCCGTGCCGATGGAGCCGATCTACCCGAACATGTGGGTGACCGAACCGCTGCCGCCGTTCATCACGCACAACCTCGGCGTGTACGGCGGCGGCGTGTACGCCCGGCAGGTCGCGCGCGGCAACTGCGTGATCGGCGGCGGGCGCGGCCGCGGCGACGGCGAGTTCGGCCAGCCGTCGGTCGACACGACGCGCGCGGTGATGCGCGATGCGTGCGCGCTGCTGCCCGCATTGCGCGACGCGCTGCTGATCCGCACGTGGAGCGGCGTTGAAGGCTGCACGCCCGACCACAACCCGATCATCGGCGCTAGCCGTACCACGCCGAACCTGCTGCATGCGTTCGGCTTTTCCGGCGGTGGCTTCCTGCTCGCGCCGGGCGTCGGCGAAGTGCTCGCCGAGCTCGTCACAATCGGCGAAACCGCCACGCCACTCGATGCATTCTCGATCGGCCGCTTCTTCCCCCAAGCCGCGCCGACCGCCCCTTTCCGTCAAGAGGAGACCCAACGATGAAACTGCTCGGAACGATCGCGGCGGCTGCCGCCCTCTGCCTCGCAGGCGCCGGCGCGCCGGCGTTCGCGCAAACCAAGACGATCTACGTCGGCATGAACGGCGGCCCGATGGAAAAGGCCTATACGAGCCAGGTGCTGCCCGACTTCGAGAAGGCGAACAACGTGAAGGTCATCGTCGTGCCCGGCACCTCGTCCGACGTGCTCGCGAAGCTGCTCGCGAACCGCAACAAACCGCAAATCCACGTCGCGTTCCTCGACGACGGCGTGATGGCGCGCGCGGTCAGCCTCGGTGTATGCCAGAAGCTCGACGACTCGCCGGTACTGAAGGAGCTTTATCCGTTCGCGCGAATGAAGGACGATGTCGGCGCGGGCGTGCAGCTCGGCATGACCGGCATCGCGTACAACAAGAAACTGTTCGCGGAGAAAGGCTGGGCGCCGCCGACGTCGTGGATGGATTTCGCCGACCCGAAATACAAGGGCAAGGTCGTGTTCCAGTCCGCGTCGAGCAGCACGTTCGGGCTGCACGGATTTCTCGCGATCAACCGGCTGCTCGGCGGCAGCGAACAGAACGTCGAGCCCGGCTTCAGCAAGTGGGCGAGCACGGTCGGGCCGAACGTCGTCGAGTACATCCCGAACTCGGCGAAGATCTCCGAGATGGTGCAGACCGGCGAGGCCGGCCTGTTCCCGCTGACGCCGACCGGCGTCGGCGACCTGCAGGACAAGGGCATTCCGGTCGCGTATGCGAACCCGAAGGAAGGCCCGGTGCTGCTGCTCGTCGATCTGTGCGTGGTCGCGAACAACCCGGATCCGCAACTGGCCCAGAAGCTCGCGCAGTTCCTGCTGTCCGCACCCGCGCAGACGAAGGCGGCCGAAGCCGGCAAGCAGATCCCGACCAATCGCCTCGCGAAGATGCCCGCTGCGATGCAGCAAAGCCTTGGCAACGTCGACGATCTGGTGCGCAAGTTGACGGTGGTCGACTGGACGGCGATCAACGCCCGCCGCGCGCAGTGGGACACGCGCTGGAACCGGCAGATCGAGCGGTGACGGGCACCGGCGTGCGCGGGTACGGCCGTGCGCGCCGCGACCATCATTTGCGGGAGTGATGACACTCCCCTTTTTCTGCGGATTTGACCGGGGCGGCGGTGCCGACAACACTAGCCCGCAGTGCCGCATGCGTCGCAGAGACGGCACGCACCCGCCCCCCTTCAGAGTCCGCCATGTACCCGACCGACACCATGCAATCCCCGAGCGCCGCCCGGCCGCTCGCCGACCGGCAGCTTCGCCGCATCGTCATCGCCTCCGTCGCCGGCAACGCGATGGAGTGGTACGACTTCTTCGTCTACGGCACGGCCGCCGCGCTCGTGTTCGGCCACGTGTTCTTTCCGCCCGGCGCGTCGCCGCTCGCGGGCAGCCTCGCAGCGTTCGCCGCGTTCGCGCTCGGCTTCGTCGCGCGGCCGCTCGGCGGGATCGTGTTCGGGCATGTCGGCGACCGTTACGGCCGCAAGGCGTCGCTCGTGTGGACGCTGCTGATCATGGGCGCGTCGACGTTCGCGATCGGCCTGCTGCCGACCTACGCGCAGGTCGGCCTGTGGGCGCCGGCGGCGCTCGTCGTGCTGCGGCTGCTGCAAGGCATCGCGTCCGGCGGCGAATGGGGCGGCGGCGTGCTGATGATCAGCGAGAACGCGCCGCCCGAGCAGCGCGGCTACTACGCGGCGTGGAGCCAGCTCGGCGTCGGCGGCGGCTTCGTGCTGTCGTCGGCCGCGTTTCTCGCCGCCCAGGCGCTGCCCGACGACGCGTTCCGCACGTGGGGCTGGCGGCTGCCGTTCCTCGCGAGCATCGCGATCTTCGCGATCGGCATCTACATCCGCCGCCACCTGCCGGAAAGCCGCGACTACGAGCAGGCCGGCAAGCGCGGCGCGCACACGCACTTGCCGATCGTCGAATGCATCCGCCGCCATCCGAAGGAAATCCTGCTCGCGATGGGGCTGCGCGTCGCCGAAAACGGCGGTGCGTACATCTTCCTCGCGTTCTCGCTCGTCTACGGCAAATACGTCGGCATCCCGAACGGCGTGATGCTGACCGGCGTGATGATCGCGATGATCGTCGAAATGGGCGCGATGCTCGCGTGGGGCCGGCTGTCCGACCGGATCGGCCGCAAGCCCGTGTACCTGATCGGCGCGCTGAGCCTCGTCGCGTGCGCGTTTCCGTTCTTCTGGCTGCTCGACACGCGCGCGACGCCGCTCGTGTGGCTCGCGCTGACGGTCGGCACCGCGGTGAGCCACGGCGCGATGATCGGCACGCTGCCCGCGCTGGTCGGCGAGCTGTTCAGCACCGAGGTGCGCTATTCGGGCGTCGCGCTCGGCCATGAAGTCGCCTCGATCTTCGCGGGTGGCATGTCGCCGCTGATCGCGACCGCACTGCTCGCGCGCTATCACGCGTCGTGGCCCGTGTCGCTGTTCCTCGTGGCGCTCGGCCTCGTGACCGTCGTGACGCTGTGCGTGATGCGCGAGACGCGCGGCGCGCCTGCTGCCGACACGCGCGGCGACGCGGCATGAGCGTAGCCGCCGCGCACGCGACGCTTCCGGCCGGCGAACGGCACACCGTTTTGCGGTACCGCATGCACGCGTGCGCGGCGCGACGATCGCACCCGGCCGCGACGACCGCGCTATGCGTCGGTGCTGCGCCGCGCGCCGTCGAACTCGGGCGCCAGTCCCAGGTGGTCGAGCAGCCGCGCGAATTCGCCGAGCCGCTGCCGCATGTAGGCCGGCACGTCGGCCTGCGCATAGTCGTGGAACCCGGCGCCGCTACGCACGCCGTCGCGCCCGGCCGCCATGTTGCGCACGACGCTGTCGGCCGGCGCGAAGCGCGGGCCGATCTCGCCGGCGAGATACGTCGACGCGTAGTACAGGATGTCGCAGCCGCCCCAGTCGATGAACTCGAGCAGCCCGAGCACCGCGAAACGCGGGCCGAAGCCGGTGCGGATCGCCATGTCGATGTCCTCGGCGCTCGCGACGCCCTCTTCCACCATGCGTGCCGCCTCGTTCATCGCGAGCGCCTGGATGCGCGGCACGATGTAGCCGGGCGCCGGCCCGCAGATCACCGGCTTCTTGCCGACGCGTTCGAGCAGCGCGGCCAGTGCGTCGACGACCCGCTGATCGGTCGCGTCGCTGCGGCTGATCTCGACGAGCGGCATCAGCAGCGCCGGGTTCAGCCAGTGCGCATTCAGCATCCGTTCCGGATGCGCGACATAGCGCTGCAACTCGGTGACGACGAACGTCGACGTCGTCGACGCGATCGTTGCATGCGCATCGACATGTGCGCCGAGCCAGCGCAGCGCGTCGGCCTTCGCGTCGAGCACTTCGGGCAGCGCTTCGAACACGATGCCGGCGTCGCGCAGGGCGGGCGCCGCGCCCTCACGCGCGACCAGTGCGATGCGGGCGACGACGGCCGCGGCCTGGTCGGCATCGATCCGGCCGAGAGCCACCTGCGCATGCAGCGGCCGCGCGATCTCGCCGCGCGTGCGATCCTCGAATACGCGCCGGCCTTGCGCGTCGCGCGGCTTGAAGTCGATCAGCGTCACGTCGAGGCCCGCGAACGCAAAGACGAGCGCGATCCCCTGCCCCATGCGTCCCGCGCCGAGCACGTGCACGCGCGTCACGTCGGCGGCGGGCGTCATGCGGCGTACCCCGCATCGAGCAGCGCGCGCATCGCGTCGCGCGACAGCGCGGCGAGGCCGAGCGCCTCCAGCGTGCGCCCTTGCGCATACAGGTCGCGGCCGGTCACCGCCGACGCGACGCTCAGCAGCCCCTGCGCAACGCGCGTCGGCACGTTGGCCCAGCGCCCGCACGACACGATGAAGGACAGCCCGAGCCGGGTGTCCTCGAGCATGTAGCGATGCGTGCGCAAATCGATCTTCTCGCGCCAGTCGCCGCTGTCGGTCAGCTTGCCGTGCGCGCCGCGCCCGTACATCCATTCGTCGCCGTCGGTCGCGTAGTGGTCCGCCAGCGGGAAATGCGGCGCGCGGTAGCCCAGTGCCTCGCGCACCGCGATGCGTTCGGCATCGAGCGCATTCGTCACGCGGCGGATCGACGGCTGCGTGCCTTCGTTGTGGATGTCCCACGCGTCGAAGTGTTCGAGCGGCCCGGCGTTCATCAGGATCAGCGGCGGATGAATCACCGGGCCCGCGTTCATCAGCGCGCCGGACAGCGCATCCTCGACCGGCTCGACCGACGGGTAGCCCGCGCGCAGCACGTCGAACGCCCAGGCCGCCGCGTTCGCGGGAAACACGCCGGTCGGCAGGCGCGTCGCATACGCGCTGATCACGACCGCGTTGTCGCCATGCTTGCGTACCAGGTACGGCAGCGTGCCGGTCTCGGCAAAAGCGACGCGCGCGCGGTTGCCGGCATCGGCCGCCGCACGCGCGAACACGACGCTGCCGAACGTGCCGGGCGGCAGGAACACGACCTGATCGTCCTCGAGCAGGGGCGCGACCTGCGCGGCGAGCGCATCGTGCGAGACGGCCGGCAGCGGCACCACGACAAGCCGCGCGCCGCGCAGCGCGGCCGCGAGATCGTCGCTCAGGCGGATCGCGCCGGGTGCGTCGCCGAGCGGCACGGCACGCCTGCCGCGATAGTCGGTCACCTCCAAGGCGCCGAGCTCGCGCAGCCGCGCATGCGGTTCGCGGTCGCGCCGCCACCACGTCACGTCGTGGCCCTTCTCGAACAGGTCGATCGCGGCCGCATGGCAGCCGTGGCCGCCGCCCAGTACACATACCTTCATCGTCGTCTCCCGGTGAGTGAGTGTTGCCGAGACTACGCGGCGGCGCACATCGCGTCGCTTCAAAACGCGCAACGGCGCGCCCGTTCGCGCAACGCAATCGCGGCGACGCGCACGACGTCGCATCCATCCATCCGACACGAGGCCACCGCATGGATATCGCCCTTTCCCGACATGCGCCGAACCGGCTCGGCACGCTGCATGCGCCCGACGAAGTCGAACGCGCGGTCGCGCACCGGCTCGGGCCGCATCGGATGGCCGCGCGCGGCCGCGATCCGTTTCATGCGGAGCTGTACGAGGTGCCGCTGCATCACGGCGCACTGCTCGAGCTCTGCTACGGCCGCGAGACGCGCATCGAGTTCGGCGACGATGCCGGGCATTTCCTGTTCCGGCTGACGCTGTCGGGCGCATGTGAGCTGCAGGCCGGCGACGTGGTCGCACGCGCCGGGCCGGGCCAGCTGACGGTGTCGTCGCCGGCGCTCGCGAGCCGCCTGAGCACGAGCCCCGATTGCCGCAACCTGGTGCTGCGGCTCGAACGCGGCGCACTCGAGCGCAAGCTGCAGGACATGCTGCACACGACGCTCACGCGGCCGCTGCAGTTCGATCTCGCGGCCGGCGGCAACGGTGCGGGCGCGGCGCTCGTGCTGCCGACCTTCGAATACCTGTGCCGGCTCGGCGCGCAGCCGGGGATCGGCACGTCGATCACGACGTTCGGCGCCGATCTCACCGCGTGGCTGATGGCGCTGCTGCTCACGCACCTGCCGCATTCGTACAGCGCCGCGCTCGCGCGCGGCACGCCGCCGCTGCCGGCGCACGTGCGCCGCGCGTGCGACCACGTCGACGCGCACCTGGGCGACCCGCTCGCGCTCGCCGCGCTGGCGACCGTCGCGGGCGTCGCGCCGCGCACGCTCCAGCATGCGTTCCGCGCGTTCCTGAACACCACGCCGGCCGCCTACGTGCGCGAGCGCCGGCTGGCCGCGGTGCACGCCGCGCTGCAGCGCGGCGACGCGCGCAGCGTGACGGACGTGCTGATCGCGCACGGCATTCACGGCTTCGGCCATTTCGCGAAGGCGTATGCGCGGCGTTACGGCCACCTGCCTTCCGTCACCGCGAGGCAAGCACCATGACGCACTTCGCCACCGGCCGGCCGCCGGCCCGCCCCGAGCCCGCGGCGCACGACGCGGACGCGCCCGACGGCCTGCGCGTGCAGGACCTCGACCTGAACCTGTTGAAGACGTTTCGCGCGGTGTACGAAGAACGGCACGTCGGCCGCGCAGGGTTGCGGCTCGGCGTCACGCAGCCGTCGGTGAGCTACGCGCTCGGCCGGCTGCGCCTGATGTTTCGCGACGCGCTGTTCGTGCGCACCGGCACCGGCGTCGAGCCGACGCCGCGCGCGCAACGGCTCGCACTATCGGTCGACAAGGCGCTCGCGATCCTGCAGGACGTGCTCGACGAAGGCTCGCGCTTCGCGCCGGACAGCACCCAGCGCGTGTTCCGGCTGCATATGAGCGACTTCGCGGCGAGCGCGTTCCTGCCGACGCTGCTCGCGGCATTCGACCGGCGCGCGCCGGGCGCGGTGATCGAGACGCTGCATGTCGACGAATGCCAGCTCAACGTCGCGCTCGAATCGGGCCGCATCGACTTTGCGCTCGGTCATTTCGCGGATGCCTCGAGCCATTTCCAGCGGACCGCGCTGCTGCACGAACGCTGCGTGCTGCTGATGCCGCGCCGCACCGCGCAGCGCCTCGCGCTGCCCGGCGGTTTCGTGCTCGACGGCGACGCGCCGGACGCGCTGCGCTTCGTCGCGGTGACCGCGCATCCGCAATCGATGCAGCTGCTGGAACGACACGGCCTGATGCCGCGCGTGCGGGCGGCGCTGCCGGACTTCCTGGTGGTGCCGGCGCTGCTCGAACACGGCGATTACGCGCTGATCCTGCCGGAGACCGTCGCGCTCACGTTCGCGGCGCGCCAGCCGTGCACGCTCTACGAGATCGCGGACGCGGGCGAATGGGCCGTCAACGCGTACTGGCACCGGCGCTTCGATGCGGACCCGGGCCATCGCTGGCTGCGCGCGCTGCTGCTGGAGCTGTTCGACATCGGCCGGCAGGCACCGTTCGACGCATGGCTCGCGCCGCAACCGCCCGCCTGCGCATAGCGGCGCGGGCGGGCGCAGGCCGGCCTCGGCGGTCAGAACGCCGTGAGGATGCCCGCGACGATCGAGCTGGCGGTCGCGCCGGGTTTCGCGACCGCGACGCCGCCGCCCGCCGCGCCATTGACGACGAAGCGCGCGTGCGCGCCGTTGCGCACCATCGCGGCCCCCGTGTACAGCACCGTGCGCTTCGACAGCGGATAGTCGAAGCGGATGCCGTACGAATCGGCGTTGCCGTCGCTGTCGGCGACCTTCCGGTAGTGGCCGATGCTCAGCAGCAGCGACGCGCGCCCGATCGGCACCGTCGCGCTGAGTTCCATCGTGTCGCTGTGCGGATACGCGCTCTGGCTGTCGATCGCGGCCGCGACGTCGGGGCCGCCGCGATGCCGCATGTACAGCGCGGCGACCTTCACGACGTTGAAGTCGTACGAGATCGCGCCGACCGTGTAGTTGCCGTTCGCGGCCGAACTGGTGACGCCGAGCGCGGATGCCGCCACCGGGCTGAACTTCTGCTGCATGTAGTCGACGTCGACCGACAACCCGCCGCGCACGTAGTTGAGGCCCGCGCCGTACGTGTCGCCGAGCGTCGCCGGCTGGCCGGCCGTGCCGTTGGTGCCGCGCGCGGCCATCGCGCGCAGCATGAAGCCCGCGTAACGCGGCGACGTGTAGCGCAGCGAGTTGCGCACGCGCAGGAACGCGGGGCCGACGAAGTTGTTCGTCGCGTTGCCCCATGCGAGGCCCGCGCCGAGCCCGGGCAGGCTGTACGTGACGAGCGTCGTGTGCACGATCGTGTAGAGCTCGCCGAACTGTACGCCGCCGAACGGCCCGGTGATGCCGACCCACGCCTCGCGGCCGAACAGCGCGCTGCCGTTCGACAGCGCGCCGCTCGCCGCGTTGAAGCCGTCCTCGAGCTTGAAGATCGTCGCGTAGCCGCCGCCGAGATCCTCGACACCCTTCAGCCCCCACTGCGACGCCCACAGGTTGCCGCTGCCCACGCGCATCACGTGGCTCGGCCCGGCGTTCGCATATTCGATCGCGGTGTCGATGCGGCCGTAGAGCGTCACGCTCGATTGCGCGACAGCCGGCAGCGATGCGCACGCAAGGAGCGCGGCCGCCAGCGTGGCAAGCGGTACGGCAAGCCGGTCGGCCCGCCCGTTCGAATGGTTCATCTTGGTCGTCCCGTGGAAATGCCGGCGCTTGTCGGCATCGCGCCGTTTGACATGAAGCGCGTTCGCATTCGGATGCGAACGCTGCCGATCAAAAACGGGCCGAGTCTAGGAACGACAATTTCGGACGTCGACGCAATGCGCTCTATAACGCTTATAGACGCGCCGCATGATGCGCGCACGCGCCGCCGCACGTGCGCCGCGCGGCGGCCCGCGCGCACGGCCTCGGTGTTTTCTTTATCCGCGTCGGTAAATGTCCGTGTGGCGCGGCTGTCACTCCGGCTATGGCGGCCGAATTTGGCCGACTACGCTGCGTCTCCGATCGTGTCACCCGCACGCTTTCGCACCGCGACGGCACCCGGCCCGCGAGGCCCGCGCCGCGCTTTTCCATCGCCCGCTCCTGGAGAATCCGCATGTCCGCACCCACGGCCCGCGCTGCCGACGGCAAGCGCTATACGTACGAATGGTATGTCGTCGTCATCTGCATGCTCGCGTATGTCTTTTCGTTCGTCGATCGCCAGGTGCTCGTCCTGATGATCGAACCGATCAAGCGCGACCTGCACCTGACCGACACGCAGTTCAGCCTGCTCAACGGCTTCGCGTTCTCGCTGTTCTACGCGGTGATGGGCCTGCCCGTCGCGTATCTCGCCGATCGCTACGCGCGCCCGCGCATCATCGCGCTCGGCATCGCGCTGTGGAGCGTCGCGACCGCCGCATGCGGGCTCAGCCAGCAATTCGTGCAGATGTTCGTCGCGCGGATGGGAGTCGGCATCGGCGAGGCCGCGCTGTCGCCCGGCGCGTATTCGATGCTCGCCGACTACTTCCCGAAGGAGAAGCTCGGCCGCGCGATCGCCGTGTATTCGCTCGGCTCGTTCATCGGCGGCGGCGTCGCGTTCCTGATCGGGGGCTACGTAATCGCGCTGCTCAAGCATGCGAGCGCGTTCACGCTGCCGGTCGTCGGGCAGGTGCATGCGTGGCAGGTCACGTTCCTGATCGTCGGGCTGCCGGGGATCCTCGTCGCGCTGCTGTTCGCCGCGACCGTGCGCGACCCGCAGCGCAAGGGGCTCGCGCAGGACCGCTCGGGCGCCGTGCGGCGCGTGTCGATGCGCGATTCGCTGCGCTTCGTCGGCACGCATCGCGCGACCTTCGCGTGCCACTATCTCGGCTTCTCGTTCTACGCGATGACACTGTACTGCCTGCTGAGCTGGACGCCCGCGTTCTATATCCGCCGCTTCGGGATGACGGCCGTCGAAGCCGGCTACACGCTCGGCATCGTGCTGCTCGTCGCGAATACCGCCGGCGTGTTCTGCGGCGGCTGGCTCAACGACTGGCTGCTGCGCCGCGGCCGCACCGATGCGCCGATGCGCGCCGGTGCGATCGGCGCCGCGTGCATGGTGATCCCCGCGACGCTGTTCACGCAGCTCGACAGCCTGCCGGCATCGCTCGCGATGCTCGTCGTCGCGATGTTCTTCGCGTCGTTCCCGATGCCGACGTCGACCGCCGCGATGCAGACGCTCGCGCCGAACCAGATGCGCGCGCAGATCTCCGCGCTGTTCCTGCTCGTGTCGAACCTGATCGCGCTCGGGATCGGCACGACCGTCGTCGCGCTGTTCACCGATCGCGTGTTCGGCGCGCCGGCGGCGGTCGGCCATTCGATGTCGATCGTGAACATCGCGGCGGCCACGCTCGCCGCGATGTTGCTGGCCGTCGGCTGCCGGCAGTATCGACGCAGCCTCGAGCGCGAACGCGGCCATGCGTCGGCTTCGGCTTCGGCTGAGGCGGCCGTCGACGGTGGCCGCGCCGCGGCCGCACGCTGAAGTCGCGCTGTTCAGCGATCGCGTGTTCGGCGCACCGCCTGCGCGATCGTCGACGCCGCGGCCGTCATGCTGGTCGCCGACCATCATCCACCCCACTGATTCTGGCATCGCTTTTTTATCGATTTGATTTATGCGATGCCCGTCCTTATTCTCGGTTGCATGACGGCGCGGTATCCGCCGCGCCGGTTTCTTCTACCCCACGGAACACCCCATGCAAGCGAACCGCCACCAGGTCCGGATCGACGCGCTGATCGACGCGGCGCAGGACATCCGCTGTTTCCGGGTCTCGCGCGTCGACGGCCAGCCGTTCGACGCGTACGAGCCGGGTGCCCATATCGACGTCACCGCGCCGTCCGGCGTCACACGGCAATACTCGCTGTGCGGCCGCCCCGACGAGCGCGGCAGCTACCTGTTCGCGGTGAAGAGGGAAGCGCAGTCGCGCGGCGGCTCGCGCTCGCTGCACGACGACGTGCGCGTCGGTGCCGAGCTGTCGATCGGCGCGCCGCGCAACCTGTTTCGTCTGGCCGACGACGCGAGCGAGCATGTGCTGGTCGCGGCCGGGATCGGCATCACGCCGCTGCTGTCGATGGCGTACGCGCTCGCGCAGCGCGGCGCGCGTTACCGGTTGCACTACTTCGCGCGCAGCCGTGAACACGCGGCCTTCGTCGACGAACTGTCGGCCGAACCGTTCGCGTCGCGCGTGACCTTCCATTACGGGATCGCACCCGATGCGCTCGCGGCCGAACTGAGCCGCTGCGTCGAGTCGATCGACGCGAAAGCGCACGTCTATACGTGCGGGCCCGGGCCGTTCATGGATGCCGTCGTCGCGGCGGCAGCCACGCGGCTTCCGGAAGACGCGATTCACCTCGAACGCTTCGCGGCGGAACCCGTCGCGGCCGACGCCGCTGTCGATGCCGCCCCGGCGGAAGGCTTCGAAGTGCGCCTGCGGCGCAGCGGCCAAGCGGTGCGCGTCGCGCCCGGCACGTCGATCGTCGACGCGCTCGCGCGCATCGGCGTCGAGGTCGATACGTCATGCGGCGAAGGCGTGTGCGGCACCTGCATGGTGCCGGTGCTCGACGGCGAGCCGGATCATCGCGACCACTGCCTCAGCAAGGCCGAGCGCGCGAGCAACACGGTGATCTGCTGCTGCGTGTCGCGGGCGCGCTCGGCGGTGCTCGTTCTCGATCTGTGATGCGCCCCGTATCATCGGTGCAATGCGTCGGAAGATGCGGGCGGGCGGCGCTCAGCAATCAATCCCGATTTGCTTCGATGATACGTTCGAGCTCATTCGCATCGTCCGTGGGTTCCTCCGTGCCGCGAAAGATGCAAACCTCGGTGTGCCCGTCTCGGAACACGTCAACCTCTACCCGCATCCCGACCACCGTGATCGAAACCAGCACCGTATCCGGTCGGTTGCGGCTCAGGGTGTAGTGGATCTTCGCAGATTCGAGCTGATCGAGCAGATCGAACAGTGTGTTGGGGGTCATGTCGGGCACCTATTTCTTGAAACGGTTATCGTTGAGCAAGTTGAGCGCCTTACGCGCCTCTTTGATGCCATCGCTCGCATCACCTTGAATCTCGTTGAGCGTCGAATTCAGATATTGCCCTGGGAACTCGCGCAACACTGAGCCTTTGCACTCAGCCTTGATGATGTCGCAGGCCATCATATCGCCTCGGTCGACACCCGCGACTTGAACCGCGTCTCCCAACGCATCTGGCGAAAAATCGAATGGCGATGCCTCACTGAGCGAAGTCGAATCAGCGAAGCCCGCGCCGCCCGCCATCGCGGCCGCACCACCTGCACCGCCCGAGACAACACTCTGCAGATAGCTCATGAGCTCGCCCGCAGACACATCGCTGGGTGTCGCCCAACCAGGCAAGGGCTTGTCTATCGGTAGCGGGGCCATTCTCGGCACACTGGCGAGCCTATTGGCTTTTGGGAATGGCGGAGTTGTGGCAGAACCTCCAGCCGAACCCCCACCACCAACCGCTTGTCGTTCGATCTGTACCGCCACGCGTCCATTTTCGATGGCAGCCTTGAGCGCATCAAGCGGAGTGCCTTGGAGTGCGTCTAGGCCAAGTTGGCGAAGGTATGTCAGCACGTTCGTGGTCAGACCACTGTATTTCGGCTAGTGCAACATTAATTCGGACACGTCGCTGCGTTGACTGGCGGACAAGCTGGTACCGCTTGAACGTGACGCACGCGTGAGCGTAGCGCGCTTTCCGGCACCCAGATCAATCGTCACTGAAGCCATGAATCCTGTTCTCCGTATCGGCTTTGCAGAACATAACGTTGCTCTCTCAACGTCAGGCCTAGCACTTCGAAGCCGATACTTTAGCAGTCCTCCTCGATCTCTGACGCGCTCACGCAGCCCGACCGTCACGCGTCGTCGAACCGCTCGACGATCTCGGCGAGCAGCGCGCGCATCCACGCGATCCCCTCGTCCTCGTGAAAATGCTCGTGCCAGTGCATCGTGACCGACGCGGGCGGCAGCGTGACCGGCAGCTCGTAGAGCCGGAACGCGTTGTCGCGGTTCAGGATCCGCGCGAGCCGCTTCGGCAGCGTCGCATAGAGATCGGTCACCGACAGCACGCTCGGCAGCGCGACGAAGTGCGGCACTTCGAGCGCGATGTTGCGGCCCACGCCCTGCGCGCGCAACGCGTCGTCGAGCGCGTGGTGGCTGTGCTCGACCGATTTCACGTTGACGTGCGCGGCGCGCACGAACTGCTCGAGGCTCAGCGCCGCACCGGCCGGCAACCCGCGCCGGCGCCCCGTCATGCACACGTAGGTTTCCTCGAACAGCAGCTGGTGGCGCGTGCGCGGCATCAGCTCCGGCAGGTTGCCGATCGCGAAGTCCAGCCGGCTCGCGCGCAGCGCCTCCTCGATCTCCTCCACCGGCAGCGGCTGCACGCTGAGCGTCACGCGCGGCGCGCGCTCGCGCAGCGCCTGGCAGATCGCCGGCAAGTACGCCATCTCGCCCGCATCCGACAGCGACAGCCGGAACGTGCGCGTGCTCGACGCCGGATCGAAACGCTCCGCATAGCGCAGCGCGACGCGCACCATGTCGAGCGCCTTGCCGACGATCCCCGCGAGTTCGAGCGCGACCGGCGTCGGCTGCATCCCCGCGCGCGTGCGCACGAACAGCGGATCGTCGAACAGCGTGCGCAGCCGCCCGAGCGAATAGCTGACGGCCGGCTGCGACAGCGCGAGCCGCTCGCCGGCCTTGGTCAGGCTGCGCTCCTCGACGATCGCCTGGAACACCCGCAACAGGTTCAGATCGAGATGATCGACCGATGTCATCGTGACCTCCATCATTTGCCGCATTTATTTGATCGGCAATTTTAGATCAATTTGACGGATATGTAGAGGAAGACGAGACTGGGTACCCGATGCCGCGCGTGACGCGGCCCGATTTCGCGACTCTTTCCCCACGACGACGATGAGCGACATTCCCACCCAGACGATCGACACCCGCGCGTTGCACGGCTTCGCGCAGCCCGACCGCATCGCGCCCGCGATGTATCACGACCCCGCGCTGTTCGAGGCCGAGCTCGACCGCATCTTCTACCGCACCTGGATCTGGGTCGCGCACGAGAGCGAGCTGCCGAACCCGGGCGACTTCGTCACGACGACGATCGGCCGCCAGCCGGTGATCGTCGTGCGCGACAGGACCGGCGAGATCAACGTGCTGCAGAACCGCTGCCGCCACCGCGGCGCGACCGTGTGCGAATCGCACAAGGGCAACGCGAAGGGCTTCACGTGCCCGTATCACAGCTGGTCGTACGCGCTCGACGGCACGCTGCGCGCGCTGCCGTACGGCGACGGCTACGAAGGCGTGTGCGAGAAAGGCGACCTGCCGCTCGTGAAGCTGCGCGTGGGCGTGTACCAGGGGCTGATCTTCGCGAGCTTCAACGACGCCATCGAACCGCTTGCGGATTTCCTCGGCGGCGCGAAGCCGTGGATCGACCTGTTCATGAAGCAGGGTGCCGGCTACCCGATCAAGGCGAACGGCGAGCACAAGTTCAAGTTCAAGGGCAACTGGAAGATCCAGCTCGAGAACACGACCGACCTCTATCACTTCCCCGTCGTGCACAAGTCGTGGATGAAGTCGATCGACGACGAAACGGCGGCCGCGATCACGAGCTTCATGACGAGCGAGGACGCCTTCTGCCGCGGGCTCGGCAACGGTCACAGCCTCGCGGTGCTGATGCCCGAGCTGATCGATCTCGACCAGGACGACGGCGCGCCGCTGCCCGAACGCTTCGCGCCGCTCGCGGCGAAGCTCGCCGAGCGCCACACGCCGGACGAAGTGCGCCGCATCGTGCGCTCGCTGATGGGGGTCGGCTTCAACCTGAACCTGTTTCCGAACCTCGCGCTGTCGATGGCGTTCTTCCGCGTGCTGCGGCCGATCTCCGCGAACGAAACCGAGATCCGTCACGTCGCGCTCGCGATGGATGGCGGCCCGGACGAAGCGAATCGCGAGCGGCTGCGGATTCACGAGCATTTCCAGGGACCGTTCGGCTTCGGCAGCCCCGACGACGCGGAAGCATGGGAGCGCGTGCAGCGCGGCGCGCATGCGGGGCCGGACGTGCCGATCCTCGTGAACCGCGGGCTGAACCGCGAGACGACCGCCGCGAACGGCGAAAAGACCGCGCATGCGACCGACGAGACGGGCATGCGCGAGGCCTACCAGCAATGGCGCAAGATGATGGAGCAACAGTAATGGACGACCGCAACGCCCTCTTTTCCGAGCAGACCTTCGCCCGCGCGGTCGAATTCGTGTGGCGCGAAGCCGAGTTGCTCGACCGCCGAGACTATCGCGCATGGCTCGACCTGTGGGATCCGGCCGGTCACTACGTGGTGCCGATCGATCCCGACACCACCGACTTCGCGGCGACGCTCAACTACGTGTTCGACGACCAGGACATGCGCGAGAAGCGCGTGCAGCGGATGCTGTCCGGTTACTCGGCGTCGGCGACCGACGCGGCGCGCACGGTGCGCACCGTGTCGCGCTTCACGCTGGAGAGCAGCAGTGCCGGCATGGTCGAGCTGAAATCCGCGCAGGTCGTCGTCGCGTACAAGCGCGGCGTCGCGACGCTGTTCGCGGCCGACGTCACGCACAAGCTGCACATCGACCCGGACGGCGAAATGCGGATAGCGGAGAAGGTCGTGCGCCTGATCGACTCGACCGAGGCACTCAGCGCGATCGGCTTCCTTCTGTAAGCGGCCGCCGGTTCGCTGTCGCCAGCGCAACGGTGAACCGGCCACCTTCACCTTTCGGGACGCTCATGCTCACACTCTAATGCGGAAACGGTCGTCCGTCCGATCGGTTCGGCCGAATCACTCGGCGCGATCGGAACGGTGAGGCGGCCACCTTCACCTTTCCGGACGACCCAGCCCACACTCGAATGCGGAAACGGTCGTCCACCTGATCGGCTCGACCGATGCGCGCAGCGAGATCGGCTTCCTGCTGCAAGCGGCCACCGGTTCGCCGTCGCCAGCGCAACGGTGAGCCGGCCACCTTCACCTTTCCGGACGACCATGCCCACACTCGAAGTTTTTCTGCCGGCCGGCCACGACGACGCGCGCAAGGCCGAGCTGATCGCGCGGCTCAGCGGCGCGACCGTCGACGCGATCGGCGCACCGCTCGAATCGGTGCGCGTCCTGCTCACCGAATTGCCCGCCACGCACATCGGCCTTGGCGGCCGCACGGCCGCCGATGGCGCACCGCCGTCGCTGCCGGTGATCGTCGCGATCCTGATCGCCGGCCGCACCGACGAGCAGAAACGCGCGTTGATCGCGGCGCTGTCGGACGCCGGCGCGAACGTGCTCGATGCGCCGTTGCAGGCGACGCGCGTGATCATCAAGGACATCCCGAACACCGACTTCGGGATCGGTGGTCAAACCGCGCGGGCGCTGGGGCGCTGATCGTGTGCAGCGCGTCGCTGCCCGGTCGCGATGTGCGCGATGTGCGCGATGTGCGCGATGTGCGTGATACGCGTGATACGCGTGACGCGCGCGACGTGCATGGCGCCCGTTACGCTTGCGCCGCGACGCACCGGTTACGCCTGCGTACCGACAAGCGGCAGCGTCACGCGACAGTCGAGCCCGCCGCCTTCGGCCGGGCTCGCGCCGATGCGCCCGCCATGACGCGTGACGATGCTCTTGCACAGCGACAGCCCGATCCCGTTGCCGCCGGCCTTCGACGACGAGAAACCGTCGAACAGCCGGTCGTGCGCCCCTTCGGCGATACCAGGCCCGTTGTCGATCGCCCGCAGCTCCGCGTGGCCGCCGACGTCGGCGGTGCCGAGCGTCAGCGTGCACGGCGCGCGCGCGCACCCGGCGAACGCCTCGATCGCGTTGAAGGCCAGATTCAGGATCACCTGCCCGATCAGCACACGCTCGCAGCGAATCGGCAGCGGCCTGTCGGCCTGCACGATCGCGACCGTCACGCCCGCTTCCTTCGCACGCAGCTCGATGAAATACGCGACGTCGGCGAGGATCTCGCGCAGGTCGGCGAGCGCGACGACCGGCTCGCGCTTCACGATGAACTCGCGCACGCTCTTGATGATCAGCGCCGCATGCTCGGCCTGCCGGTCCGCGCTGCGCAGCCCCCAGATCGCATCGTCGACGGCGCCGCGCGTGTTCAGCCGCTGCACCGCACCCTCGATGAAGTTGCGCACGGCCGCGAGCGGCTGGCTCAGCTCGTGCGCGATCACCGTCGCCATCTCGCCCATCGCGTTGTAGCGGCCCGCGTATTCGAGCATGCGCGCTTCGGCGCGGCGCGCCTCCTCGATCGCGACTTCGTCGCTGACGTCGCGAAAATGCACGAGCAAGCCGTCGAGGTCGCCTTCGATCTCGACTTGCCGGCACGTGATGCGCAGCCAGCACGCCGAGCCGTCGCGCCGCACGAAGCGGTAGCGCTGCGGCTCGGACGGGCACGTCGACGGCGCATCGCGCAGCTGCGCGACGAGCCGGTCGCGATCGGCCGCGGTGCAGTAGTCGAGCACGCCGCCGAGCGCTTCGTCGGGCGCGAGCCCGAGCACGCGGCGCCCCGACTCGCTGATGAACTGCGCGCCGCCGTTCGGCGTCACGACCGCGATGCCTTCGTCGAGGTCCTGCATGAATTCGCGCAGCCGCGCCTCGTAGCGGCGCAACTGCTGACGGATCGCCTCCTCCGCGCTGATGTCGCGGAACTGCACCATCACGACGTCGCGCCCGCGCAGCGGCACGTGCGTCGCGATCGCCTCCGACAGCATGTCGACGCCGGTGCGCGACCGATAGCACCACTCGTACACCTGCGGGCGCCCTTCGGCAATCGCGCGATCCATCGCGCCCACGCCGATCTCGCGCCGGTATTTCGGTTCGGGACGCGTCATGTCCGGCGCCTTCAGCGGCAGCAGCTCCTCGACGGAAAAGCCGAGCGCGATGCACGCGGCGCGGTTCGCCCACACGATCGCCTTGGTCTGCGCGTCGTGCAGCAGCACGCAGGTCGTCAATGCGTCGAGCAGCCGGTGGAAATCGTCTTCGTCGGGGAAGCTCATGAGCGGATTCGGTTGAAGGCGCGCGGCGTCGCGCGGCCGGATGTCCAACATAGCACCGGCGTGCACGGCCCGCATCTGAAGATTTCTTTAGTCCGGCACGGAGCCACACCAGTCGCGCGGCCTTACGCACCAATTGCTGCGTGTTTTCGGCGTTTCTAGACTGATTGCATCGTCTTTCGAACCCCATTCCCAGGAGCCACTCATGCCCAACGCCGCCCTCGCCATCGACGCCGCGTCCCCCTCGCCGCATGCGGTCCGCGAAGCGGTCGCGCGGGTGTCGCCGCTCGACGCGGTGATCGAGACCGTCGCCGCGCGCCGCGACGAATTCGACCGCCTGTCACACGTGCCGCGCGACGTGATCGCGCTGTTCAAGGAGGCCGGCATCTATCGCGCGGGCACGCCGCGCCGCTTCGGCGGCGATGCGCTCGCGCCCACCGCGTTCCTCGACATGATCGAGCGGATCGCGACTGCCGACGGGTCGGCCGCATGGGTCGCGAGCTTCGGCTCGGCCAACGTCTATCTCGCCGCGCTGCCGCTCGCCACGCAGGCCGAGCTGTACGCGGGCGGCCCCGACCAGGTATTCGCGGGCGGGCTGTTCCCGGTCCAGCCGGCGCAGGCGGCACCCGGCGGCTGGCGCGTGAACGGCACGTGGAAATTCGCGAGCGGCTGCAAGGGCGCCGACTGGCTCGGCGTCGGCATCGCGGTGCCCGGCGCGCAGGACGCCGCGCCGAACAAGCCGCGCACGGCCGTGTTCCGTGCCGCCGACGTCGAGATCGTCGAGAACTGGAGCGTGGTCGGCATGCAGGGCACCGGCAGCCACGACCTGCGCGTGGACGACCGCTTCGTGCCCGACGCGTGGACCTTCGTGCGCGGCGGCGAGCCGACCGTCGACGAGCCGCTGTACCGCTATCCGACCGTCGCGTATGCGGCGCAGGTGCTCGCCGTGGTCAACCTCGGGCTGGCCCGCGCGGCGCTCGACGTCGCGAACCGGATGTCGGGCGGCCGCCAGACGACCACCGGCGCCCCGCGCCTCGCCGATCGCGCGTATTTCCGCATCGAGCTCGCGAAGGCCGAAGCGCAGCTGCGCTCGGCGCGCGCGTTCTTCTACGACACGACCGACTCGGTCTGGCAATCGATCCTGGCCGGCAACCCGGTCACGCCCGAGCAGGTCAGCCTGCTGCGGCTCGCGGCCACGCATATCGCCCGCGAAGGCGCGAGCGTCGTCGAGCGCGCGTACCGCCTCGGCGGCACGGCCGCGATCTATCGAACGCATCCGCTGCAGCGCCTGCTGCGCGACGCGATGGTCGTCACGCAGCACGCGTTTCTCAGCGAAGGCAACTTCGACGGCGCGGGTGCGGTGTTCACCGGCGTCACGCCGTTTCCCGGCTATCTGTAATCCGCGTCGATTCGCTTCGACGCCGCACAACGCATTCTTCAGGAGAACCTTTCATGTCCGATTCGAATCCGCTGCCGCTGCGCGTGCTGTTCTGCTGCGGCGTGTCGCAAAACTTCTTCGACCTGCCGCGCGAGAAGATCGGCGAAGTGTGGCAAGCGTACGGCGCGATGCTCGCCGCCGTCGAGGCGATGCCCGGCGTGCGCGTGCTCGGCGTGATGGATGACGATCGCCTCGTCGTCGGCCAGGCCGACGGCGCGCCGTGGACGTTCTACATCATGGCCGACGTCGCGGACTTCGACACGACGGTCGCGGTATGCAACCTGTATCGCACGACGCCCGTCGGCGAATACAACCTGTGGCGCTACGGCAAGATCGAGGCGCGGGTCGGCCGTGCGCTGACCGTGCCGCCGGCCGCGAAGCCCGCGGCGTGAGGCGCGCGATGACCGGACCCGATTCGACGCGCGCGCTCGAAGCGCCCGACGCACGCGAAGCCGTCAAAGCGCTCGACGCGCTCGCGCGGCGCGTGGCGATGCTCGACGCCGAACGCGCGGTGCGCGCGACGATCACGCGCTACATGGCGCTGTGCGACGTGCCGGAGGATGCCGGCGACGGGCCGGCGCTCGCCGCGCTATTCACGGCCGACGCGGTGTGGGAAGGCATCGGCCCGCAGTACGCGCGCAAGTTCGGCCGCCTCGAAGGCACGGACGCGATCGTCGCGATGCTGCGCCGCTACCTGCCGCCCGAACCACATTTCTCGGCGAACCTGCACTTCCTGACGTCGGAGTCGATCGACGTCGGCGCCGATCATGCAAGCGCGCGCGGCCGCTGGATCATGCTGCAGGCGTCGCGCTACGCCGACGGCACGGCCGAGCTGATCGCCGCGCGGCTGACCATCGATTTCGCGCCGGCCGCCGACGGCGCGACCTGGCTGATCCGCCATTTCCGCACCGAGCGCGTGCTCGACGGCCCGTGGCCGCTCGCCGCCGCGCCGCTCGCCTGCCCCCCTTCACCGCAACTCGCACGCCATCGACCATGACAGGCTTCATCGACACCTTCACGCTGGGCGGCCCGGGCCCGACGATCGCAATCAAGGACACGATCGACATCGCCGGCCATCCGACCCGCGCGGGCAGCCGCGCGCTTGCCGACGCAGCGCCCGCCGCGCAGCACGCGGACGTGGTCCGCCTGCTGCTCGACGCCGGCTGGCAGATCGCCGGCAAGGCGAACATGCACGAGCTCGCGTTCGGCATGACCGGCATCAACGACTACACGGGCACGCCGGTCAATCCGCAGGATCCGACGCGCATCCCGGGCGGCTCGTCGAGCGGGTCGGCATCGCTCGTCGGGCTCGGCGCCGTCGACGCCGCGCTCGGCACCGACACCGGCGGCTCGATCCGCGGGCCGGCCGCCTGCTGCGGCGTGGCCGGGCTCAAGCCGACGTTCGGCCGCGTGTCGCGACGCGGCGTCGCGCCGGACGTCACCACGCTCGACTGTGTCGGGCCGTTCGCGCGCGACATCCGCACGCTTGCGGCCGTGATGGCCGCCATCGCGCCGGGCTTCGACCGGGCGCTCGCGGCGGCACCCGTTGCCGGCTGCACGATCGCACGCGTGATCGTCGAAGCCGAGCCGGCCATCGCGGCCGCGCTCGACGCGGCGATTGGCGCGTCGGGCCTGCGTACGCACGACGTCGTGCTCGATGCGATGCAGGATGCGTTCACCGCGGGGCTTGCCGTCATCAATGCGGAAACGTCGCGTGCATTCGGTCATCTCGTCGAAACCGGCAAGCTCGGCGCGGATCTCGATGCGCGGCTGCGCTCGGCCGCGACGACGCCCCCCGCCGCGCTCGCGCAAGCGGAAGCCGTGCGTGCGCGCTTCACGGCGCAGGTCGATGCCGCGCTCGAGCGCGCGGAGGTGCTGGTGCTGCCGACCTTGCCCGCGCTGCCGATCACGCTTCGGCAGGCACGCGACGGCGTATCGGTCATTGCGATGTCGTCGCTGATCCGGCCGTTCAACCTGAGCGGCCATCCGGCGCTCAGCCTGCCGCTGCCGCTCGCGGGAACGCCGCTGAAGGCCGGGCTGCAGATCGTCGGACGCAAGGGCGCGGACGAACACGTGTGCGCGGTCGCCGCGCACTTCGAAGCGGCGCTCGCCGCATGAACCACGATGCGGGCGCGGCTGTGGCCACGATCCGCGAACCAACGGAATCACGCACCATGTCAGACCGAGTCGTCCTCGTCACCGGCGCCGCGCGCGGGCTTGGCACCGTCATCGCCGAACGCTTTCATGCGGCCGGCTATCGCGTCGCGCTGGCCGACATCGCCGTCGACGCCATTCACGCGCATGCGCGCGACCTCGACGCGAGCGGCGCACGCGCAGTCGCGCTGCCGCTCGACGTCACGTCGAAACGCGATTTCGAAGCCGCGCGCGATGCGCTCGTCGCGCGCTGGGGCGCGATCGACGTGCTCGTCAACAATGCCGGCGCATCGAAGGTCGTGCCCGCGATGGAGATCACGGCCGAGCAGTTCGACCAGGTGATCGACGTGAACCTGCGCAGCGTGCTGTTCGGCTGCCAGGTGTTCGGCCAGTACTTCGCGACGCGCGGCGCGGGCCGCATCGTCAACATCGCGTCGCTCGCCGGGCAGAACGGCGGCTCGGCGACGGGCGCGCACTACGCGGCCGCGAAAGGCGGCACGCTGACGCTGACCAAGGTGTTCGCGCGCGACCTTGCCGCGCAGGGCGTGACCGTCAACGCGATCTCGCCGGGGCCGCTCGACCTGCCGATCGTGTACGAGAGCGTCGCGCCGGACAAGCTGCGGCAGGTGCTCGCGAGCCTGCCGGGCGGCAAGCTCGGGTCGGCCGGCTTCGTCGCCGATGCGGCCATGCTGCTCGCGTCGGGCGACGCGCATTTCGCGAACGGCGCGTGCTGGGACATCAACGGCGGGTTGTACATGCGTTGAGCGGCGGCATGCGTCGAGCGTGCGGTGCAATCTGCTAGCGCGACGACTCCCCGTCGTCGCCCCACACGACCATCACGTCGCGCACCAGCGCGGCGATCGACGTCGCGCCGAGCTTCTCCTTGATGCTCGCGCGATGCACGTCGACGGTCTTCACGCTGATCGACAGGTCCGACGCGATCTGCTTGCTGCCCTTGCCGTCGACGACACCGCGCAGCACCTCCTTCTCGCGCGCGGTCAGCGCATCGAGCCGCTGGCGCAGCTCGCGGTGACGCTGGCCGACCGCGTGCCGCTGCTGCGCGAGCCGCAGCGCGCGTTGCACGCGCTCGAGCATCTGCTGCGAGTTGTACGGCTTCTCGACGAAGTCGATCGCGCCGTTCTGCAGCGCGCGCACCGACATCGGAATGTCGCCGTGTCCGCTGACGAAGATCACCGGCAGCGTCGCGCCGCGCGCGTTCAGTTCCGCCTGCACGTCGAATCCGCTTTTCTCCGGCATTCGCACGTCGAGCACCAGGCACGCGGGCAGGTTCACGTCGAAGCGCGCGAGAAAATCGGCGGCATTCGCGAATCCCTCGGACGCGATGCCGACCGATTCGAGCAACCACGCGAGCGAGGTCCGCATGCCGCTGTCGTCGTCGACGATGTATACGATCGGAGCGGGTGACGTCATCGGGTTGTCTCGCAAGATATCGGTATCGGTATCGCACGCGCCGCGGGTGAGGCAAGCGTCGTTCGTCGGGGGTGTGCGGCACATCATAACGAGCCGAAAATGCGCTGAATACCCCTTTACGTACCGCTCGAACGCCCGATCGCACTTTTTTTCGCGCGTCGTATCGCGCATCTAGGTAGAACCTTTAGATGCGTTGGCGGGAACGCCATCTTCATCGTCAATCGTGCGAATGTTCGCCGGCTTTTTCGCGACGTACGCTTGGTTCATCATCGACGATCCGCTGCCGCATCGACAATGCGCACGTTCGCCGCCCTCATTCACCCAGGAGCGCCCATGTCCGCAACGACCGATACCCCGCAACCGGCACGCGCCGCCCCCACCGACGCGCAACAGGCCTTCCGGCAGGCAATGGCCCACCTCGGCGCGGCCGTCAACGTGATCACCACCGCGGGGCCGCACGGCCGCTGCGGCATCACCGCGAGCGCCGTCTGCTCCGTCACCGACGCGCCGCCGACGCTGCTCGTGTGCCTGAACCGGTCGAGCGCGATGCATGCGATCTTCGAGCGCAATCGTCAGGTCTGCATCAACGTGCTGCCGGCCGAGCACGAACTGCTCGCGCGCCATTTCGCGGGGATGACCGAGCTGCCGATGGAACGCCGCTTCGAATTGCCGGTGTGGGATCGCGGCGAGCAGGACGTCCCCGTGCTGCGCGATGCGCTCGCGAGCCTGCAGGGCAGGATCGCCGAGATGAAGGAAGTCGGCTCGCATTCGGTGATGTTCATCGAGGCGACGTCGATTCGCGTGCGCAACGACGGCGACAGCCTCATCTACTTCAGCCGCGCGTTTCATCGCGTGTCGCGCACGGCCTGCGTGCGGTAACGGGAACGGTAACGGTCGCACTCACGTTGTCGCGCTCGCCGGTCGTTGCAGGCCCGATCGGCTACGCCGACGCCCTCAATGCACGCTGTCCGGCCGCGAGGGCCGCGCCCGCGAACAGCGTCAGCGCCGAATAGACGAGCCCGCGCGCAAGCCCCGCGCTGTCGGACACCCAGCCGATCGCGACCGGCCCGGCGATCTGCCCGAACGCGAAGATCGTCGTGAACGCGCTGATGCCCTTCGCCCAGCCTTCCGGCGGCAGGTTGTGGCGCACGAACGCGGTCGTCGACGCGACCGCCGACAGGAACGTCGCGCCGAACAGCACGCCCGACGCGAACGCGGCCGCCGGATGCACGAACAGCGCCGGCATCAGCGTCGCCACGCCGAGCAATGCGTTGAGCACGGCCAGCGCCTGGCCGCCATGCATCCGGTCGAGCAGCCCCGACCACAGCCGCGCCGACACGACGGTCGCGACGCCGAGCATCACGTAGAACGCGGACACGACCGTCCCGCTCATTCCCGCGCCGCGCAGCAGCGCGACGATGAACGTCATGTAGCCGATGTAGCCGACGCCGAACAGGCCGTAGCCGGCGAGCGCGAGTGCGAAGCGCGCGGGGCTCGCGGTCGCCGCCGGCGCGGCACCGCCACGCCGCGCGGCCGGTGCCGCGTGCGCATGCTCGATGCGACGCGCCGCCGACACGGCGATCGCCGAGAACAGCACGCATGCGAACGCGAGCGCGAACCATGCCGGTTGCCAGCCGTGCGCGCGCTGCACGAGCGTGGCGGGCACGAGCAGCGACGACGCGACGATGCCCCACCCGGTGCCGCCGTAATAGAGCCCGAGCAGCAGCCCCGCGTCGCGCGGCGCTGCGGACGCGAGCCGCGCGGCCAGCACGCCGCCGCTGATGAAGATCAGCGCGCTGCCGACGCCGGTCGCGAGCCGCTCGACGAGCAGCGCGTTCATGCCGGACGTGAGCCCGCATGCGGCCATCAGCGCCGCGGTCAGCGCGCAGCCGGCCGCCAGCAGCGTGCCGGTGCGCCAGCGGCGGGACAGCAACGGAAAGACGAGCGCACCGATCAGGTAGCCGGCCGCGTTGGCCGTGTTCAAGGCGCCTGCCTGCGCGAAGGTCCAGCCGAGATCGGCCTTCATCGGCGGCAGCAGCAGTGCGTACGAGAAGCGCGCGAGACCGAGCGCGATCGCGCTGCCGAGCGACAGGCAGATCGCGAGCCGCCACGCGGTCATGCGGTCGGGTTCGGTGGCGCCGGCGTCCTGTCGTGCTGGCCCGGCGTGCTCCGGTTGCGGCGTTGCGCGCATCGCGGTGTCTCCATCGTGGTTCGCATCGTGCCGCCGGGACGGCGGCAGGCGCGCGGCTGCGGCCCGCGCGCGAGGTCGTCAGATGGTGCCAGAAAACCGCTGAAGCCGGTTCGCGTCCACGATAACCGCGCGCATTGTTCGTGAATGGCGGAAATCGAAATGATCGACACGATTGAACTCGCGATTCAAAAAATCGCTTGAATGAATCAATCAATCGATCGCGGCCCCGATATTCGAAAAAAATCCTCGGGTTTTGCGATTGGATTCATACGCCTTCACCGCGCGAAATGTAGCGAACCCGCATGTTTAGCACGCCGCGGCTAAAAACCTCGCCACGCATTGCATTCACCAAATCATCAGACTAATATCGACGCCACTCGTCCGGTATTCAAAAAACATCGGATGAGCCGCGGTAATCCCGTTACCGCGCTTTCATGTTGAATCGCTCATGTTCACCACAGGAGAATTGACATGCAGGAAACCCGGCAGATCGAATTGCTTGACTGGATGCAGGAAGACACGCACCCCGAGGCCGTCGAGATGATGGTCGAGGATGCCGTGGTGCCGTTCGGCACCGCGCTCTGGCCGGTCTGAGCGGCCAGCCCGTTCCCGCGGAAGGGCCGCGGCCCTTCCGCCGCCTCCGGAGACACGCATGCTGAACCTGCACCGTGCGCTGGGGTATCACCCGGCGCTGCGCGACAAGCTCGCACGCGGCGAGACGGGCAAACTGCTGGTCGGCTGCGACAGCCGCAACCGCGACACCGCGTTGCGTGCGTTTTCCGCCCTGCCCGACTCGCTCGACGCGACGATCCTCTGCCTCGACACCACCCCGCCCGCCGACATCGCCGCCGCGCTCACGCACGCGGACCTATTCGTGCTGCTGTACGACTCGTCGTGCCTGCCGACGCCGTCGCCGAGCGGCCCGCCGTTCCTGGCCGCGATCCGTCCCGCGATCGTCAGGCACTGGAGCAAGTCGGTGCTGTTCAAGGATTACGGCCCGCATCTCGACGAGGCGTTCGCCGAATCGCTCGACGACATCGCCGCGCGCAACGGCCGGCTGATCGAAGCGGCCGCGCGCGCATCGCAGATCCATTTCATCGACGAAGCCGGCAACACGCTGACCGGCTCGCTTGCGCCGGACCAGAAATGGACGAGCGTGGACGGGATGGGCAATCTCGACGTCGTGCCCGGCGAGATCGCGACGCACGTCACCGACCTGCACGGCTCGATCGTGTTCAGCGGCACGTTCCTCGGCACCGTGCCGTTCGCGATCAAGTACCGCGTGACGGAGCGGCTCGCGACGCTGCATGTCGAAGACAGCCTGATCGTCGATTTCGACAGCGACGACACGGGCTTCCGGCGCGACTTCGCGTCGTACCTCGACCGGCACGACAATCACCGGCGCATCGAGGAATTCGGCATCGGCACGAACTTGGGCATCCGCGGGCTATACGGCCGCAACGCCGGCTTCGAGGAACGCCATCCGGGCCTGCATCTCGGCCTCGGTGGCGGCGCGAACGGCAGTCACCACCTCGACCTGATCTTCGCGCGCGGCACGCTCGCGTTCGACGAGCGGATCGTGTTCGACGGCGCGTTCGCCGTCTGACCTTGGCATCAGGCGTCGGCGGCCGCCGCGTCGCCGAGCCACTTGAACATCACGAAGCAGTCGACGAAGCCGAGCCGCGCGTGACGATACGCGCGCGGCAGGCGGCCGACGATCTCGAAGCCGAGCTTCTGCCACAGCGCGACCGCCACCTCGTTCGTCGCGACCACCGAATTGAACTGCATCGCGAGGAAGCCGCGTTCGCGCGCCACCTGCTGCGAGTGCTCGCACATCAGGCGCGCGACGCCCTTGCCGCGCGCGGCCTCGCTGACCATGTAACCGCAGTTGCACACGTGATTGCCGGGGCCGGCCGCGTTCGCCTTCAGGAAGTACGAGCCGAGCAGCACGCCATCCTCTTCGGCAACCCACGTGCAAAGCGGCGCATCGAGCCACAGCGCGCGGGCGGCTTCACGCGTGGGCGCCGGATCGAATGCGTAGGTCTCCTGCGCGGCGACGATCGCGTGGTACGTGGGCCAGAAGCGGGGGAAGTCGTCTTCGGTCATCGGGCGAAGCGTGATCATGCGGGTCCTCTCGTGAAGGGGTTGGGGAATGCGCGCGTGGCGCGACACTGCGTCAGGGCGAGCCGCCGTCGCGCAGCAGGCCGCTGCGATACGTGCCGGGCGGCACACCATACCAGCGCTTGAACGCCTGCGAGAAACTCGACAGGTCGCTGAAGCCGAGCCGCTCGGCCACTTCGGTTAGCGACAGGTGCGCATCGCCGAGCAGCGTCTCGGCCATCGCGCCGCGCGCCTGCGCGAGCAACACCCTGAACGTCGTGCCTTCTTCCTGCAGCCGGCGCTTCAGCGTGCGCGGGCTCGTGTTCATCAGCCGCGCCATGTCCTCGAGCGAGAACGGCACGTTGCCGGGCGTCGCCGTCAGATATTGCCGCACCATCTCCGACGTGCCGAGCCGCGCGCGCCGCGTTTCGACCAGCTGGCTGCACATCTGCTCGCACATCGAGACCGTCAGCGGGTTCGCATGCGGCAGCGGCCGGTCGAGAAACGCACGGTCGAATGCGAGGCTGTTCGCGCGGGCGCCGAACGCAGGTTCGACGCCCGCGATGCGCGCTGCGGGTGCGAACGCGGCTGCGCTCGCCGCGCTCGCGGCCTGCATCGTGAAGCGCGACAACGCGAAATCGCCGCCGCCGATTTCCTGCAGCAGCACGGCCGCAGCCGCCATGTCGCGTTCGACGAGGAACCGGCTCAGGTCGGCATCAAGCTCCGGCGCGCCGAAATTGAGCACGCCCGTCTGCAGTTCCTCGCGGTACGTGATCACCGTGAACGCATACGTGAGCGGCAGGAAGCGCATCGCGAGCGCCAGCGCGTCGCGCGCGGTCGCGCTCGCGATCAGCCCGTAGCCCCACACGCCGTACGCGGAGAAGTGATAGCGCTGCCCGACTTCGAACCCGAGGCCCGGCGCGCGCCCGAGCGCGCGCAGCAGGTTGCCGGTCAGCCGCAGTTCCTGCGCGGCCGTCACCTCGACGTTCGGATCGTCGAGCTGCGCGTCCGCGAGCCCTGTACCGGCCAGCAACTTCGCGCGCGGCACGCCGCGTTCGTCGCCGAAATCGACCAGCAGCCGCGCGCTGGCCGGACTCCGGGTGAAGTCCCAGAAGCTCATGCGGAGAAACCCTCGAAGCGCCGATTTGGCCCAAATACTAAAACAATTGTCCCGAAGCAGCATTGGTGTTTTCCCATGCGGCCCGCACCATCGGCGTCATCAGTCGTCGCCCGAACGACGTCAACGCCCCCGGAGGAGACACCATGCGACCGAGTCGCCCACCCGACCTCGCCGCCCGCTTCGAACACCAGCGCGAGGCATGTGCCCGCGATCCCGCCCCGCCGCTCGCGATCCGCCTGTCGCGGCTCGATCGCCTGTGCGCGCTGCTCGATACGCACAAAGCCGCGCTCGTGCGTGCGATCGACGCCGATTTCGGCGGACGCTCCGCGCACGAAACGCGGCTCGCCGAACTATTCGTGGTTCGAAGCGGCCTGCGCCATGCACGCGCGCATCTGCGGCACTGGATGCGCGAACGCCGCGTGCCGACCGCCGCGCACTTCCGGCCCGGCTACAACCGGATCGCGCCGCAACCGCGCGGCGTCGTCGGCGTGATGGCCCCGTGGAACTATCCGCTGCAACTCGCGATCGGGCCCGCGGTTGCGGCGCTCGCTGCCGGCAACCGCGTGCTGGTCAAGCCGTCGGAACTGACACCGCAGCTGTCGGCGCTGCTCGAGACGCTCGTCGCCGACGCGTTCGATGCCGACGAGCTGCGGGTCGTCACCGGCGACGTCGACACGGCGAAGGCGTTCGCGCGCTTGCCGTTCGATCATCTGTTCTTCACCGGCTCGACCGCGGTCGGCCGCGACGTCGCGCAAGCTGCGGCCGCGAACCTCACGCCCGTCACGCTCGAGCTCGGCGGCAAGTCGCCGGCGATCCTCGATCCGTCGTGCGACGTCGCACACGCGGCCGGGCGCATCGCGTTCGGCAAGCTGCTCAATGCCGGCCAGACCTGCATCGCGCCCGACTATCTGCTGGTGCCGGCGGGCACCGCACCGATCGTTGCCGCGCGCCTGTCGGACGCGATCGCGCGCCGCTACCCGACCCTCCTCGCCAACCCCGACTACACGGCGATCATCGGCGCGCGCCACCGCGACCGTCTGGCGGCCCTGGTCGACGATGCGCGCGCAGGCGACGCACGCGTGCTCGAAGTCAATCCGGCCGGCGAACGCTTCCCCGCCGGCTCGCGCAAGTTCGCGCCGACGCTCGTGCTCGGCGCGCGCGACACGATGCGCGTAATGCGCGAGGAGATCTTCGGCCCCGTGCTGCCGATCGTCGAATACGCGGATCTCGACGAAGCGATCGAGCGCGTGAACCGCGGGCCGCGCCCGCTCGCGCTGTACTGGTTCGGCCGCGACGCCGCGCGCCGCGATCGCGTGCTGCGCGAAACGGTGTCGGGTGGCGTCACGGTAAACGACTGCCTGTGGCATCTCGCACAGGAACACCAGCCGTTCGGCGGCGTCGGCCCGAGCGGCATCGGTGCGTATCACGGCAAATGGGGCTTCGACACGTTCAGCCATCACAAGCCCGTGTTCCACCAGGCGCGTCGCAGCGGCACCGCGCTGTTCCACCCGCCGTACGGCAAAACCTTCGACCTGCTGCTGCGCGTGCTCACGCGCATCGCTTGACCCATCGACCATCGGGAGACGATTTCATGAGCAAGACTTTCGACTACATCGTCGTCGGCGGCGGATCGGGCGGCTGCGTCGTCGCGGGGCGCCTCACCGAGGACCCGGCCGTCACCGTCTGCGTGCTCGAGGCCGGTGGCCGCGGCGACAACGCGCTCGTCAACGTGCCGACCGGCGCGGTCGCGATGCTGCCGACCCGCATGAACAACTGGGCATTCGACACGGTGCCGCAGCCGGGGCTCGGCGGGCGCATCGGCTATCAGCCGCGCGGCAAGGCGCTCGGTGGCTCGTCCGCGATCAACGCGATGGTCTACGTTCGCGGCCATCGCGTCGATTACGACGGCTGGGCCGCGCTCGGCAACGAAGGCTGGTCCTACGACGACGTGCTGCCTTACTTCCGCCTGAGCGAGCACAACGAGCGCTTCGACGACGCCTTTCACGGCCGCGACGGCCCGCTGTGGGTCAGCGACCTGCGCACCGGCAACCCGTTCCATGCGCGCTACCTGGAAGCGGCGCGACAGGCCGGCCTGCCGCTCACCGACGACTTCAACGGCGCGCGGCAGGAAGGCGTCGGCCTCTATCAGGTCACGCAGAAGCACGGCGAGCGGTGGAGCGCGGCGCGCGCGTACCTGCTGCCGCACGTCGGCCGCCGCGACAACCTGACGGTCGAGACACACGCGCAGGTGCTGCGCATCCTGTTCGACGGCACGCGCGCGACGGGGGTCGAGGTACGGCAGCGCGGCGAGGTTCGCACGCTGCGCGCACGGCGCGAAGTCGTACTCGCGGCCGGCGCGTTGCAGACGCCGCAGTTGCTGATGCTGTCGGGCGTCGGTCCGGCCCGCGAACTGCAGGGGCTCGGCATCCCGGTGCGGGCCGACCTGCCCGGCGTCGGCCGCAACCTGCAGGATCATCCGGACTTCATCCTCGGCTACCGCGCGCGCAGCGTCGACACGATGGGCGTGTCCGCGCGCGGCGGGCTGCGCATGCTGCGCGAGTTCGCGCACTTTCGCCGCGAGCGGCGCGGGATGCTGACGTCGAATTTCGCGGAAGGCGGCGGCTTCCTCAAGACGCGAGCCGACCTCGATGCACCCGACATCCAGCTGCACTTCGTCGTCGCGCTCGTCGACGATCATGCGCGCCGGCTGCACGCCGGCCACGGACTGTCGTGCCACGTGTGCCTGCTGCGGCCGCGCAGCCGCGGCTCGGTCACGCTGCACAGCGCCGATCCGCTCGCCGCGCCGCGCATCGACCCCGCGTTCTTCGACGATCCGCGCGATCTCGACGACATGGTCGCCGGCTTCCGCATCACGCGCCGGCTGATGGAGGCGCCGGCACTCGCCGAATGGATCACGCGCGACCTGTTCACCGCGAACGTGACGACCGACGACGAGATCCGCGACGTGCTGCGCCGGCGCACCGACACCGTGTATCACCCGGTCGGCACGTGCCGGATGGGGCGCGACGCGTTCGCGGTCGTCGATCCGCAATTGCGCGTGCATGGCGTAGCGGGGCTGCGCATCGTCGATGCGTCGATCATGCCGACGCTGATCGGCGGCAATACCAACGCGCCGACGATCATGATCGCCGAGAAGGCCATCGACCTGATCCGCGGCGTGCGGCGTGTGCCGCTACACGCCGCGGCCGACACCGGACGCGAACCGGCCGCCGTGCCGGCACATCGTGACACTGTTCCCGCGTCGTGCGCGCCGCACGATGCGATCCTGCCCGAGGAAAACCGCCATGTCGTCGCCTGAAGCATCCCGTCCCGCCGCACCGGCCGCGCCGCTGTCGGCGATCATCATCGGCGCCGGCTTCGCCGGCATCGGCATGGCCGTCGCGCTGCAGCGCGCCGGCATTCACGACTTCGTGATCGTCGAGCGCTCGCACGACGTCGGCGGCGTGTGGCGCGACAACCGCTACCCGGGCGCCGCGTGCGACGTGCCGTCGCATCTGTACTCGTTCTCGTTCGAGCCCAACCCGGACTGGTCGCGCGTGTTCGCGCCGCAGCCTGAAATCCATGCGTACCTGCAGCATTGCGCGCGCAAGTACGGCCTCGCACGCTACCTGCGCTTCGGCGCGAACGTCGAACGCGCGCAGTATGACGAGGCCCGTGCGCTGTGGCACGTCACGCTCGCCGACGGCACGACGCTCAGCGCTGCCGTGCTCGTCAGCGGCACCGGCCAGTTGAGCCGCCCCGCGATGCCGGACCTGCCCGGCATCGACACGTTTCGCGGCCGCGCCTTCCACTCCGCGCACTGGGATCACGACTATCCGCTCGCGGGCAAGCGCGTGGCGGTGGTCGGCACCGGCGCGTCGGCGATCCAGTTCGTGCCCGCGATCGCCGGCGACGTCGAGCGCCTCGTCGTGTTCCAGCGCTCGCCGGCCTACGTGATGCCGCGTCCCGACCGCGCCTATCGTCCGTCGGAGCGGGCGCTGTTCCGCCGGCTGCCGTGGGCGATGAAGCTGCATCGCGCGTCGATCTACGTGCGCTACGAGTCGCGTGCGATTGCGTTCACGCGGCTGCACGGGCTGATGGACATCGCGGTCGGCCGGCCGTTCCGCAAGCTGCTCGCGCGCGACGTGCGCGACCCGGCGTTGCGCGAACGGCTCACGCCCGACTATCCGATCGGCTGCAAGCGGATCCTGCTGTCGAGCGACTACCTCGCCGCGATCGGCCGCGACAACGTCGCGCTCGTCACGCAGCGCATCCGGCGCGTGACCGAGACCGGCATCGAGACCGACGACGGCGTGCACCATCCGGTCGACGCGATCGTCTACGGCACCGGTTTCGCGGCGACCGCGTTCCTGTCGCCGATGCGCATCACCGGCCGCGACGGGCTCGACCTGAACGACGCCTGGCGGCGCGGCGCGCAGGCGTATCTCGGGCTCACCGTGCCGGGCTTCCCCAACTTCTTCATGCTGTATGGCCCGAACACCAACCTCGGCCACAACTCGATCGTCTACATGCTCGAAAGCCAGATCGCGCACGTGATGCGCTGCGTGCGCGCGATGCGGCGCGACGGCGCGTGCGCGATCGACGTCGATCCGCGCCGCTACCGGCGCTACAACACGCATGTGCAGCAGCGGCTCGAAGGCTCAGTGTGGAGCGGCTGCAAGAGCTGGTACGTCGACGCGTCGGGCCACAACAGTACGAACTGGCCCGGCTTCACGCTGACCTATCGATGGATCACGCGCTTCACGGGGCTGTCCGCGTATCGCTTCACGCAGCCGTTGCCCGGCACGGCGACACCCACATCAACCCCGACGACGACGCACGGTGCCGTCGTCGCGCCGCCCGCCGGCCGCGTGGAAGCACTCGCCGCGGCGTCGCTGCGCGGCTTTCTGCGCGTCGCGTTCCGGCCGCTGATCGGGCCGCCGTTCGGCGCGCGCATGCAGCGCCGCGTCGTCGCGCTGCTGTCGCCGCTGATGCCGGGCACAGGCGACACGCTGCGCTACCGGACGTCCGCCGCCGGCGTGCCGGTCGAAGTGATCGCGCCGAAGCGCGGCGAGGCGGGCGGCGCGATCCTCTATCTGCACGGCGGCGCGTTCTGTCTCGGCGGCCCGCATACGCATCGCGGCGTGACGACGCGGCTCGCGACCGAAGCCGGCCTGCCGGTGTGGGTGCCCGACTACCGGCTCGCGCCCGAGCACCCGAGCCCGGCGGCGCTCGACGACGCGCTGGCCGCATACGATGCACTGCGCACGCAAGGCTACGCGCCGCACCGGATCGTGATTGCCGGCGATTCGGCCGGCGGCGCGCTCGCGCTGGCGCTCGCCATCGCGCTGCGCGAGCGCGGCGAACCCGCCGCGGCCGCGCTGCTGCTGATCTCGCCCGTGACCGACCCGACGCTCGGCGGCGACACGCTCGCATCGCGCCGCCACGACGATCCGATGATCCGTCGCGGCTGGCTCGAACAAGGGCTGCGCTGGTATCACGGCGCGGGCTCGGCTGCAGCGCCCGGCCCGCTCGACACCGACCTGCGTGGACTGCCGCCGATGCTGGTGCAGGCTGGCGACCAGGAAGTGCTGCTGTCGGACGCGCAGCGACTCGCGTCGCATGCGCTCGCCTGCGGCGTGCCGTGCCGGCTGGAGATTCATGCCGCGCGCTGGCATGTGTTTCATCTGCAGGCGTTCTATCTGCGCTCGGGGCGGGACGCGTTGCGGACGCTGGCGGGATTTGCCGCGCGGCGGGTGGCGGCGACGGCGGTCGCGACGTGACGATCCGGTGATGCCGGCGATCGAGGCTGCGGAGCGCGACTGCCTCGATCGACCCGCTTGCAACAATGCGACACCCTCTTGCCAAAACCGGCCGTTTATTTTTTTCCGGCATGCGCGGCCGGCATGATCTCCGCCAGCCTCGGCGTCGTGCCGCGGCGACGACCACCCCACCCTGGCGGAGACACCAATGAAAAAAGGCCCCATCCTCAAGACGCTTGCGCTGCTCTGTTGCCTGGGCGTCCAGTGCGCGACGTCGGCATTCGCGGAGGAACCGAAGAAGGTCGCGTTCGTCGATACGGGCAATACCGGACGCAGCGTGATGGCCGAAGCGATCGCCGGACAACTGATCGCGCAACGGCACGCGCATATCGCCGTGATCTCGCGCGCGGTCGACGAGGATCCGTATGACGAAAAGCCCGAGGAAAACGGTGTGATCCTGATGAAGCGGCGCGGAATCGACACGTCCGCGCATCGTTCGGTGCAACTGAATGCGAACGACGTCAAGCACTCCGACGTGATCCTGACGATGACCGACAAGCACAAGGAGAAGGTGCTCACGCTCTATCCGTCTGCCGCCGGCAAGGTCTTCACGCTTGCCGAATACGCGACCGGCGTGCACAAGGACGTACCCGACGCGTGGGGCAAGCCGATCGACTTCTACGAATCGGTGACCGCGCAGCTCGACACGTTCATCCCGGCCGCGCTCGACAAGGTCGCGACGGCCGCGCCGGCGAAGCAGTAACGCAGGGCCGGACTCGCCGGGTCGACCGTCGCGTCACGCGGCGGCACCGGCGGTCCGATCGTTTGAGCAGTCCCTCCCCCGCACGGCGCGTTTCCCGTACGCGCCGACGAGATCAGCCGTTCGGCCGAATCGTCATCCGACGCCCCGAATCAAAGAATGATTTTCATTCGGGCAACCGGTCTCGCCGCCCGACACCCCGAGCCACGAAGGCACTGCAGGCATTCCCGCGCAGCGCCTTCGCGTCGTGCTTCGTCTCGATTCGGCAGTCGGCCCGCGTGCGTTTCACGTCATCCGCCTCATCGGGCCCACAACGCAATCACGCCGATATCCATGCCCTTCATGTAACTTATAAGCTACAATGCTCTCCAAGTTCGAACTGCTTCGCTATCAGCGCGCCGACGGTCGCGAGCCTTTCACCGAATGGTTGAACGCCGTGCGCGACAAGGTCGCCCAGGCGCGGATTCGCGAGCGGCTGCGTCGCGTGCAGACCGGAAATTTCGGCGATTGCGAGCCCGTCGGTGAAGGTGTGATCGAACTGCGCATCCACGTCGGTGCCGGCTATCGCGTGTACTTCGGCCGGTACGGCAGTGCGCTGGTGCTGCTGTTGTACGGCGGCGACAAGCACAGCCAGTCCGACGATATCAGGCATGCGAAGGAACACTGGCTGGACTGGAAACGGAGGCAAGCATGAACAAGCTCAAAGGCGCGGTATCGCACCACGACGCGGAAGTCGCCGAACTCGGCGCGGACCGCGAGCTCGCGGTGGCCTATTTGCGCGTCGCGATGGAATCGCTCGACGACCCCGACAACCGCGCGGCCGCGCTGCTCGCGCTGCGCACGGTCGCGGAAGCGTATGGCGGGCTCGGCGCGGTCGCGGCCGACGCCGGCATCAGCCGCGAATCGCTGTATCGCACGCTGTCGCCCAACGGCAACCCGACGCTGAAAACCCTGCTCGCGGTGCTCAAGACGGTCGGCCTGCGCCTGTCCGTCGTCCCCGCGCAACCGTCGCACGCATAACGCGGCGCACGCGCTTCAAGGCTGCACCATCCACACGAGCAGCACCGCGGCCGGCGCCCCGCTCATCCCCGCCGGCGGCCGCGCGAGCGTCGGCTCGACCTGCAGCGCCTGCGCGATCGTCGCCGCATCGTCGATCGTCGTCGTGCGCACGACCGTCATCAGCCCCGCGGGCCGATGCAGCGTCTCGCGATACAGCGCGCCGTACCACAGCGGCCGCGTGCCGAGCGCATCCTGCAGCGCGTACGGATAACGCCACAGCCGCAGCACGAGGCGGCTGTCCGGACGGGCCGGATCGACACGCACGAACACGCGGCGCGTACTCTCGCCGTGCGTATAGCGCGGCAGCACGGGCAGCGCATCGGCCGGCCCCTGCGGCAGCAGCCAACGCAGCGCGGCGGCGGCCGACCACGGCGTCGCGCGCTGCCAGCCGGCCAGCGAAAGATGGCGATCGAGCGTGTCCGACGTCGCGCACCATTGCAACGGCAGATATTCCTCGCGATCGCCGCCGATCTCGGTGCGCCGCGTCGGCACGCGCGGCCACCCGCCGCGCATCCATTGATCGACGGTCATCGCGACGACGTCGCCCACGTGCGGACGCGCGGCGCGATCGAGTTGCCATTGCGCGGGCACGGTCCAGACGCCGGCCGTCGCGAGCACGACGAGCACCGCGACGAGCGCGCCCCGCGGCTGCACATGCTCGCGCACCTGCCAGTACGCATAGGCGCCCGCCAGCACCGCGAACCACGCGAGCCCGAGGCTCCAGCCGCCGAGCAGACCCGACAGCCACGTATCGCCGACGTACAGCCGCGCGAAGCCGCCCAGCACGATCCACAACACGACCGCGGTCACGACCGGAATGCGCCACAGCGCCGGCCGGTCGCGTGTGATCACCCAGCCGATGCCGCTGCTCGCGAGCATCGCGAACGCCGCGTCGGCGTCGGGCAGCGGCACGTGCGGCGCGCCGGGCGGCAGGCTCGCGGGCGTCATGCCGGGCAGGCCGGTGCCGAACGCCGGCACGAGCACGACCGCGATGCCGACTGTCGCGAGCCACCACGCGGACGTCACCCAGCAGCGATGGATCATCAGCCAGACCAGGAACGCGGCCGCGACGATCAGCCCCGTATCGTGTCCGTGCAGCACCGCGAGCGCGCGCATTGCGGCATCCACCGGCGGCGTGCGCAGGTCCTGCAGGAACGCATACACCGTGATGTCGGCGTGCATCAGCGGATCGTTCGCGACGACGTCCTGCACGATGCCGGCAAACAGCCACACGCAGCCGACGAACAGCAGCGCGAACACGGGCACCACGCCCGGCAGGCGGCGCCCCTTCTCGATCGCGTCGTGCAGCCAGCCGCCGACGCGCGGCCAGCGGCGCGCGCATGCATGCACGGCCGCGCCGGCCGCGCGGCGCAGCAACGGCCAGCCGCGCCGCAGCGCGACGCGCACGCCGATCCACACGAGCGCGACCAGCGCGGCGATCACGAGCAGGATCGCGGCGACCCGCACGCTGATCGCGGCGGCCAGCACCGCCGACGCGCCGAACAGGATGCCCGGCACGATGTGCACGGGCGCCCAGATCAGCGCCGACACGACATTGACCGGGTAGAACGACCGGCGCGGCAGCGTCGCGCAGCCGACCACGACCGGCACGACCGCGCGCACCGGCGCCAGGAAACGCGCGAGCACGATGCTCTTCGTCCCGTGGCGCAGCACGAACTGCTCGCCGCGCGCATAGGCATCCGCATAGCCCAGCCGGACCCACCCGTTTCGAATCGCGCCGCGGTAGCGGCGTCCGAGCTCGTAGCTGATCCCGTCGCCGAGGATCGCGCCGGCGGCCGCGACGCCGATCGCCGTCCAGCCGTCGAGCGCGCCCGCGCCGATCAGCGTGCCGGCCGCGAACAGCACGGCACCGGCCGGCACGACCGTGCCGATCAGCGCGATCGCCTCGGCACAGGCGGCGGCGAACACGATCGCCAGCACGAGCGCCGGATGCGCGCCGATCGCACCGAGCCATGCGTGGATGGTGTCGCTCATCGCAGGCCGCGCGGCGTGGCGGCGCGGCGTGTCTGCACCGGGCCGGCGGTGGCGTGGGGAAGGTTCATCGGCGTGTGCGCGCGGTCGCGCCGGCGGGCGGCGTCAGTCGAACTCGTGCTGGCGCGCGTCGGCCTCGAGCGGCGCGTCGTGGTAGCCGACGGTCGCGATCTCGTGCAGATAGCGCGCGAGAAACGCGCCGATCGACCCCGCTTCCTCGTACTGATGCACATGGCGGAATTCGTGCGTGAGCAGGCGTCGCGTGTCGTGACCGCGCAGCACGAACACCGCATGGCCGAGCGTGAGGCCGATCGTCCCCGGCGACAACAGGCCGGTGTCGCGCGCGATCGCGCCCAGCGCCGGCGTGTCCGGGAACGGCAGCCGGTCGGCGACCACGACGCGGATCCGCTCCGGCCGGGCGACGCCCACGGTGCGCGCGTCGTCGGCCTGCGCGGGCGTCAGCGGCACGCCCTGCGCGAGCCCGTGGGCCGCCTGCGCGTCAGCCCACGCGACGGCGTCGGGCAACGCGGACGGCAGGATGTCGGCGAGATCGATCATCGTGGCGGCTCCTCGGGTCGGGACGGTGCAATCAGGCACCAGTTTATCTCTGAATCAGGGCGGTCCGCGACGCATGCCGCCCGCACGGCGGCGACCATTCCTCGGGAATACCCGCCCCATCTGGCCCTATCGCCTGTACCATTTCACGCCGATTATTTCGCTTCAAGACAGATTCGACACTCTCGTATCTCAAAAATATCCCGCAGGTGCACCATTTTTGGTTTCGGCGGAATATATTGGTCAGAAGAACGGCCGCGGCGGCTACCGGCGGAGCAGCCCGCGGCATCATCCCGAAGAGGACCGCTAGATGATCAGGGTAATGCTGGCTGACGATCACGCAGTCATGCGGGACGGACTGCGTCACATCCTGGAAACGGCCGGCGGTTTCGAAATCGTCGGCGAGGCGAGCGACGGCGCGGCCACGCTCGCGCTGGCCGAGCGTCGCGCCGCCGACGTGCTGCTGCTCGACCTGTCGATGCCCGCGCCGACCGGTATCGAGCTGATCCGGCTGGTCAGGACGCATGCGCCGTCGCTGCGCATGCTGGTGCTGACGATGCATGCGGAGGCGCAGTACGCGGCGCGCACGTTCAAGGCCGGCGCAACCGGCTACCTGACGAAGGACAGCGCGACCGCCGAACTCGTCGAGGCCGTCATCAAGGTCGCGGCGGGCGGCGTGTACGTGAGCCGGTCGGCAGCCGAGAGCCTCGCGCGCACGCTGCGCACGCCGGCCGACATGCTGCCGCACGAGCGGCTGTCCGCGCGCGAACTCGACGTGATGCGCCGCATCGTCGCGGGCCAGACGGTCACGCGGATCGCGGCGGAACTCACGCTGAGCGCGAAGACGGTCAGCACCTACAAGACCCGCATCCTCGAGAAGATGGAACTGCCGCACGAAGCGGCGCTGGTGCGCTACGCGATGCGCCACGATCTCGACCTCGGCGTCGACGACGCATGATGCCCGCGTTCCGCGTCCGCTCCGCCGCCCCCGACGACGACGACGCGTCGGATCCGTCGCGCCTGTTCATGTCGTCGCTGCCGCCCGACCGGCGCGAGCGGCGGCTCGCGATCGCGACGGTGATCGTGTCGGCCGTGATCTTCGCCGCCCTCGCGCCGTTCGCGGGCGTGCCGCTCGCGCGCGTGTTGGGCTTCATTCCCGTGTACCAGTCGGCGATCGTGATCAACGACATGGTGACGGCCGGCCTGCTGCTCGGCCAGTACGCGATCCTGCGCGAGAAATCGTTGCTCGCGCTCGCGGGCGGCTACCTGTTCACGGGCTTCATGGCCGGCACGCACATGCTGACCTTTCCTGGGCTGTTCTCGCCGACGGGCCTGCTCGGCGCGGGCGAACAGACCACCGCGTGGCTCTATCTGTTCTGGCACGGCGGCTTTCCGCTGACGGTCGCCGCGTACGTGCTGCTGCGCGCGGCGGCGCGCGCGCGACCGCCGTCGCTCGAGCAGCGTCGCGCGGCGATTCCGATCCTGCTTTGCATCGCGTCGGCCGCGGGCGCGACCGTCGCGCTCGCGCTGCTCGCGACCGCCGGCCACGACCTGCTGCCGCGCATCATGCAGGGCAACCGGATGGCGTCGACGATGACGCACGCGATCACGATCGTCTGGGCACTGAACCTCGCCGCGCTCGTGTTGATGTGGCGGCTGCGGCGTCGTCATTCGGTGCTCGATCTGTGGGTGATGATCGTGCTCGTCGCCTGGCTGTTCGACATCGCGCTGTCGGCGATGCTGAACCACGGTCGCTTCGACCTGGGCTTCTACGCCGGGCGGACCTACGGCCTCGTCGCATCGTGCGTCGTGCTGTTCGCGCTGCTGTTCGAGAACGGCCGGCTGCATGCGCAGACGGTGCGCGCGCTGGCCGGCGCGCGCTATCAGCACCTGCTCGTCGTGCAGAAGAGCGCGCAGCTCAACGAGGCGAACGAACGGCTCGAGCAGCGCGTCGCGGCGCGCACCGCGCAGTTGAGCGCGTCGAACCGCGACCTGCGGCGCGAAGTCGAGGAGCGCGTGCGCGCGGAGCGGGCGCTGCAGGCGTCGCGCGAGGAGTTGCGCGAGATCGCGGCGATCAGCGCGAGCGCACGCGAGGCCGAACAGCGCCGCATCGCGCGCGAACTGCACGACGAACTCGCGCAGACGCTCGCGGCGCTGAAGAACGATCTCGAATGGCTGCTCGACCGCGTGCCGCAGGACGACGCGCCGCTGGCGCGCAAGATCGCGGCGATGCATGCGCTCGCGCGCGGCGCGGTGACGGCCACGCGGCGCATCGCGTCCGACCTGCGTCCGCTGATGCTCGACGACCTCGGGTTCGCGGCCGCGATGCAATGGCTCGTGGAGGATTTCCAGCGCCGTCACGGCATCGCGTGCGCGCTGCACGTCGAGCCGGGCGAATTGCTGCTCGACGAACCGTATGCGACGGCCGTGTTCCGTATCGCGCAGGAAGCGCTCGCGAACGTCGCGCGGCACGCGGCCGCGTCGAGCGCGACCGTGGCGCTCGTCTACCGTAACGAGATGATCGCGCTGACGATTCGCGACGACGGTGCGGGCTTCGATCCCGGTGCGCCGCGCAAGTCGGGATCGTTCGGGCTGGTCGGCCTGCGCGAGCGCGCGTATCTCGTCGGCGGCACGCTGCGGATCGATACGACGCTCGGCGAAGGGACGACGGTGGAGGTGGATATTCCGGTGGCGTCGGCGCATGTGGCGATTGCGCATGACGGACGGGGGACGTCACGGACGGAAGAGGTAAGGGCGAAGCAGTAGCGGCGGTGTGCTGCCATGGGGGTCAGTGGTAGTCCTCTTCCCGCTGATGCCGAACGGTGAGGATCGTGACTTGTTCGACCGTGCCCGTCGATCGCCACCACTCGTCTAATCAGTTGCCAACGCTACACGTGCGGCTTTCAGCATCGTCACAGGTCAGGTCTGGACTTCTGCGGCATCGACGTATTCACCGACCATGCCCGTCGCTCACCCCGCTCGTCTAACCGGTTGTCGTCGCTGCACGCGCGGCATTCAGCATCGTCCCAAGGCTGGCCTGGACTTCTGCGGCATCGACGTATTCACCGGTACGCCGCGCCTCATCGGCCGACGCCAGGCCGCGCGCGACAAACTCGCGCTGCGTTCGTCGGCGTGCGACGGCAGCGCGCAGCGTCGATTCGACGAACGCGGACAGCGTCTCGTTTTCCTCCAACACGCTTTCCGCTGCCTCGAGCAACTTGCGATCGACTCGAAGCACGGACATCGCCGTCGTTTTCATTTCGCTCTCCATGCATGCGGAACGCATGCACGGTAGCACATCGGCCCGATCGGCAGCAGGGACTGCGCGATACCGCAGCCCCCGGCCGCCGCCGCCCATCACACCCGCGCCGCCACCATCCCCCGCTCCGAGCGCGTCCACGCGACGAGCGCGCCGATCCCGAGCAGCGCGAGGCACACGATCGGCACGATCATCGGCCCGAACGCCGTGCCCGTCACCTTGCCCGCGAACGGCATCAGGTTCTGGCTGAAGAAGCCGCCGAGGTTGCCGATCGAGTTGATCGCCGCGACGCTCGCCGCCGCACGCGCGCCGGTGAAGTAACGCGGCGGCATCGACCAGAAGCACGGATACAGCAGCGGGATGCACGCCCCGCCCAGCACGAGCGCGACGAAGCGCAGCGGCGTCGACGGCAGCACGAGGCTCAGCAGGAAGCCGAGCGCGCCGAGCGCCGCGACGATCGCGATCGTGCGCAGGATGCTCTTCGCGCGGCGCAGCTTCGACGGCAGCCACACCAGCAGCACCACCGCGAGCGCCCACGGCAGCATGCTCAGCAAACCGTTCGTACTGCTCGACACACCGAACGATTTCACGAGCGTCGGCAGCCAGTACGTAACGCCGTACAGCGACGTCGACATCAGCATGTAGGTCGCCGCGAACAGCATCACGCGCGGATCGAGCAGCGCCTTCCACGGCTGCGCATGCTCGGCCTGCGCCGGCTTCTCGCGCTCCAGCGCGGCCGCGACGATCTGCTTCTCGCGTTCGTCGAGGAACGGCGCCTCGCGGAACGACGCCGGCAGCACGCGGAACACGACGATCGCGACGATCACCGCCGGGATACCCGTCGCCACGAACACCCACTGCCAGCCCGCGAGCCCCCACACGCCGTTCAGGCTCAGCAGCACGCCGCCGACCAGCGAGCCGAGCATGTTCGCGAGCGCGCTGCCGAGCGTGAAGATGCCGAGCACCTTCGCGCGATAGCTCTGCGGGAACCACAGCGTCAGGTAATAGATCACGCCCGGATAGAAGCCGGCCTCGGCGATCCCGAGCAGGAAGCGCAGCGAACAGAACGCGGGCATCGACGTCGTGAAGCCCATCAGCACGGTGATGAGGCCCCACGTCAGCATGATCCGCGCGAGCCACACGCGTGCGCCGTAGCGATGCAGTGCGAGCGTGCTCGGCACCTCGAACAGCAGGTAGCCGATGAAGAACAGCGACGACGCGAGACCGAACGCGGCCTCGGTCATCCCGAGGCTGTGCACCATCTGCAGTTTCGCGAAGCCGACGTTCTGCCGGTCGATGAACGCGATCAGGAACATCACGACGAGGATGGGCATCAGGCGCCGCGCCATCTTCGACATGATGCGCTGCTCTTCGGCGGACGCGGGGTCCAGGGTTTCGGTGGCATTCACTGCGGGCTCCTCCGTGAAGCGGTTGCTTGTCGGTTGAATCGGCGCCGCGCGCGATGCATGCGCGGGCGCGGTTGGGTTCGATGAAATCGGGATCCGGAAACGGATGGCCGCCGTCGTCAGCCGGTCCGGTAGTCGTCGAGCATCGGCGCGAACATCTCGTGCCACGCGCGCGGCTTCGCCTTGATCGTGCCGGCGAGATACAGGAATTCGACGTAGTCCATCAGCTGGTTCGGCTGCACCGAGAAACGCGTGTCAGGCGCGGCGAGCATCTGCATCACATCGTCGTGCGACACGGCGACACCCGACGACGCCGCATACAGCGCGGCCGCCGCGCGCGGGTCCTGCGCGATCAGGCGGTTCGCTTCGTCGAGCGCACCGAGAAACGCCGCGGCCAGCGCGGGCTCCGTATCGACGAGCCGCTTCGGCGCGAACACGACGTCGAGCGTCAGCGGGCCGAGCACGTCGACCGAATTCACGACACGATGAATGCCCGGCTGCCGCAATTCGAGGGTCGAGAACGGCGGCGACGTGAAGTGTGCGGTGACGCCGTTCTCGCGGCGGATCAGCGCCTGCATCGCCTGCGGATGCGGCAGGTTCACGGTGATCGAGTCGAGTTGCGTGAAATGCCGCGCGCCGAGCTGCCGGCTCGCGACCATCTGCAGCACGACCGCCGACAGCGACGTGCGGATGCCCGGCACCGCGATCCGGTCGGACGGCGTGAAGTCGCGCAGCGACGTCAGGCCCGGACGGTTTGCATTGAGCGACAGCGAGGTCGTGGACAATCCGCTGATGCCGATCACCTCGACGTTCGGAATCCCGCGCGCCCGCGCCCACAGCTCGATGAAGCCCGGCGCGCCGGCACCCGCGAAATCGAGCGTGCCGGCCATCATCGCGTCGTTGACGGAATTGCCGCCGTCGAGCAGCACCCAGTCGACCGCGACGTCGCGCAGGCCGTGCCGCGCCGCATGCCGCTCGAACAGGCGCTGCTTCTCCATCACGAGCAGCGGCAGGTACAACACGCCATAGCCTTTCGAGATCCGCACCGTGCGTGGCTTCGCGCGCACCGGCGACGGCGCCCCGAGCGCGCCCAGCATGCCGAGGCCGGCGGCGAGCAACGCGCGGCGGCGCGGCGACGTCTTCATGCGCATGCCTCCATGCGGCGCGCGACCAGCGGCAACGTGGCAGCCGGCGTCAGGCTACGCCGTGCATCCGGCCGCGCCTTCGTCGTGCCCGTGACATGCTGCATGTTGCCGTCTCCTCTGGTATTAATGCCGTCGTCGCTTGCTCCGGCTGAACACAGGTTATCGAGCGAGTCTGAGAAAATACTGACATCCCGCCCCCGGGAAAACCCCTAACCCCTCACCCTGCAAACGGCACCATGCGCATTCTCGTCGTGGAGGACGATGCCGAAATCGGCGCGGCGATCCGCAGCCGCCTCGCGCGGCTCGGCCATGCCGTCGATCTCGAAACCGACGGCTCGACCGCGAACGGCCTGCTGCGCGTCGAGCGCTTCGACCTCGTCGTGCTCGATGCGAACCTGCCCGGCCTCGACGGCTTCGCGGTGCTGCGCAACCTGCGCGCGTCGGGCAGCACGACGCCGGTGCTGCTCGTCACCGCGCGCTCGGCGATCGACGACCGCGTGAGCGGCCTCGGCCTCGGCGCCGACGACTATCTCGTGAAGCCGTTCGACTACCGCGAGCTCGATGCGCGCGTCCAGGCGCTGCTGCGCCGCAACAGCGGCCATGCGAACGACGTGCTGACGCTCGGCGGCCTCGTGATCGACCGCAGCAGCCGGCTTGCCGAACTCGACGGCCAGCCGCTGTCGCTGTCGCGCCAGGAATTCGCGCTGCTGGAGATCCTCGCGAGCCGTCCGCAGCGGATCTTCTCGAAGGACGAACTGCTGAACCAGCTGTTCAGCTTCGGCAACGAGCCGACCGCGAACGCGGTCGAGCAATACGTGACGCGCGTGCGCAGGAAGCTGCAGGGCAGCTCGGTCGAGATCCGCACCGCGCGCGGGATGGGGTATCAGATTGCCGCGCACTGACTGGTTCCCGAAGACGCTGTTCGGGCGCACGCTGCTGTTCATCGCGCTCGTCGTCGCGACCGGTGCGCTCGCGCTGGCCGCGATCGCGCGCTACTACGCGGGCGTCGCGGCCGAGCGCGCGTACGACCAGCTGCTCGCCGGCGCGTCGATCCAGGTCGCGGAGAACCTGTACGTGCAAGGCGGCGTGCTCGCGCTGAACCCGCCCGTCGCCGCGCTGTCGACGCTGTCGCGCTACGACCTCGTCTACTACAAGGTGGTCGATTCGCGCGGCGTCGTCGTGGCCGGCTACAACGATCTCGCGAACCCCGCGACGCTCGCGGCCGCGAAACAGGGCCCGTCATTCGCGAACGCCGTCTACCAGGGTCACCGGATCCGCACCGCGACCATCGCGCGCTACATGCCGGAGGAAAGCACGCCGGGCTGGGCGCTCGTGACGGTTGCGCAAACAACCAATGCGCGGCAACAGCTGACGAACGACATGAGCATCAAGGTGTGGACGCTGATCCTGCTGATGAGCGTGCTCGCGATCGGCGCGAGCGGCCTCGCGATCCGGCGCGGGCTGCGCCCGCTCGCGCAGATCGGCACGATCATCGCCGCGCGCGACCCGGCCGACCTGCGGCCGGTGGCCGTCGACACGCCGAGCGAGATCGACGCGATCATCGGGTCAATCAACGGGCTGATGCGGCGGCTCGCCGAGCGGATCAACGCGATGCAGCGCTTCATCGCCGACGCCGCGCACCAGATGCGCACGCCGCTCGCACGGCTCGACGCGCAGATCGAACTGCTCGACGGCGAAGCCGATCCCGCGCGTCATGCGGCGCGGCTCGATGCGTTGCGCGCGACCTGCTCGGATGTCGGGCGGCTCACCGGGCAGTTGCTCAATCATGCGATGGTGATTCATCGCACCGAGGTGGTGCCGCTGCAGCCCGTCGATCTCGTCGCGCTCGCGAAGGACGTGCTCGGCCGCACGATTCCGCTCGCGGACGCGCGCGACGTGGCCGTCGCGTTCGCGAGCGACGCGCCGCATGCGTGGATCGACGGCGATGCAATCAGTCTGCAGGAGGCATTGTCGAACGTGCTGCACAACGCGCTGCTGCACGGGCATGCGGACGATATCGTCGTGTCGGTCGCCACCGCGGGCAACGCGGATCGGTCGGTGACGCTGACCGTCACCGACAACGGGCGCGGCATTCCGCGCGAGCATTGGGACGCGGCATTGCAGCCGTTCGTGCGGATCGCGCCGGACGGCAGCGAACGCCGCACCGGGTCGGGGCTCGGGCTCGCGATCGTGCAGGAAGTGATGAAGGCGCACGGCGGGCGCGTCGGGTTCGCGTTTCCCGATGCGGGCGGGTTCGCGGTGGTGCTGACGTTTCCGCGGCCGGCGACGGCGCACGCCGGTCACGCATGAATCGGCGGAACGCGGCGCCCCTTCCGTCGACTACGCCGCCACCGCCTCCCCGCCGAGATACGCATCGCGCACGCGTTCGTCGTCGAGCAGCGTTTTCGCGGGCCCTTCGAGCACGACGCGCCCCGTCTGCAGTACGTATCCGTAATGCGCGATCTCCAGCGCGAGGCTCGCGTTCTGCTCGACCATGAACACCGTCACGCCCTGCCGGTTGATCGTGTCGATCAGTTCCAGCACCTTGTCGACGTAGAGCGGCGACAACCCCATCGTCGGCTCGTCCATGCAGATCAGCTTCGGACGCGCCATCAGCGCGCGCGCCATCGCGAGCATCTGCTGCTCGCCGCCCGACAGCGTGCCCGCGCGCTGCGCGAGCCGCTCACGCACGCGCGGAAACAGTTCGAGCACGCGCGCGTAGTCGTCGGCCACCGCCGTACGATCGCCGCGCGTATAGGCGCCCATCAGCAGGTTCTCGCGCACGCTCATGTCGCCGAACAGCCGCCGCGCCTCGGGCACGGCCGCGATCCCGCGCCGCACGCGCTGCGGCGTCGCGAGCGCGGTCACGTCGTCGCCGTCGAAACGCACGACGCCGCGACGCGGCCGCATCAGCCCGAGAATCAGCTTCATCGTCGTGGACTTGCCGCTCGCGTTGCCGCCGAGCAGGCTGACGATCTGCCCACGACCGACTTCGACGTTCACGTCGAAATGCACCTGCACCGGGCCGTAGAACGTGTCGAGGTGTTCGAGTTTCAGCAGTGCGTCGGTCATGGTCGTGTCGGGTCCGGAAGAAGGTGCGCTCATGCGGCCGCCTGCACGGTGCGCTCGGCCGTCGTGCCGCCTGCATGGCGGCGACCGAGATAAGCCTCGATCACGCGCGGATCGTGCCGCACGTCGCGTGGCGCGCCTTCGGCGATCTTCACGCCGTTGTCGAGCACCATCACGCGGTCGGACACGCGCATCACGAGTTCGAGCTTGTGCTCGATCAGCAGGATCGTCAGGCCGCGCGTCTTCAGCGACTGGATCAGTTGCAGCATCTCGGCGGTCTCGGTCTCGTTCATCCCGGCGGTCGGCTCGTCGAGCAGCAGCAGGCGCGGATGCAGCGCGAGCGCGCGGCCGATCTCCACGCGCCGCCGGTTCGCATACGACAGGCTGTGCGCCGGATGATCGATGCGCGGCGTGAGCCGCTCGCCGAACCCGGCGATGATGTCGCGCGCCTCGTCGCGCAGCGCCGCTTCCTCGCGCCGCACCGACGCAGGCCGCACGAGCGCGCGCCACACCTCGGCCGCCGCGCCGAGCGCCGGCCAGCCCGGCCGCGCCGCGCGCAACCGCGCGTGCGCGCCGATCAGCACGTTGTCGAGCACGCTCAGGTTGCCGAACACGCGGCCGTGCTGGAACGTGCGCGCGATGCCGAGCGCCGCGAGCCGTTCCGGCGGCGTGCCGGTGATGTCGCGGCCGTCGAACGTCACGCGGCCGGCATCGGGGCGGTCCGCGCCCGCGATCAGGTTGAACAGCGTCGACTTGCCCGCGCCGTTCGGGCCGATCACGCTCAGCAGCTCGCCGTCGGCGAGCGTCAGGCTTGCCGCGTCGAGCGCGGTCACGCCGTCGAAGCGGCGCGTCAAACCCCGTACGTCGAGCAAGGGTCGAGTGGTGGTCATCGCATTCCTCCTCACACCGTGCCGAGCAGGCCCTGCGGCCGGAACCGGACGAGCAGCAGCAGCACGAGGCCATAGATCAGCATCCGGTAGTCGGCCGCCCAGCGGAACAGCTCGGGCAGCCCGATCAGCGCGATCGCGCCGACGACGCCGCCGAGCACGTTGCCGAGCCCGCCGAGGATCACCATCGTCAGCGCGAGGATCGACACCTGCGAATCGAAGGTCTGGTGATTGATGTAGCTGTACAGGTGCGCGGCGATGCCGCCGCTCACGCCGGCCGCGACGCCGCCGACCGCGAACGCGATCGCCTTGTAGCGGTTCGGTGCGATGCCGTGCGCACGTGCGGCGACGTCGTCCTCGCGCACCGCGCGCAGCGTGCGGCCGAGATGCGAGCGCAGCAGCCGCACCTGCACGAGCGCGAACGCGACGAGCACCGCGAGCGTGAACCAGTACGCGGCGCGCGCGGTCGTCGCCCACGGCAGCGGCGCGATGCCGGTGATGCCGAGCGGGCCGCGCGTGAGGCCGTCCCAGTTCAGGATCACGAGGCTCACCACTTCGCCGATCCCGAGTGTCGCGATCGATACGTAGTGCCCGCGCAGCCGGAACGCCGGATAGACGAGCAGCGTGCCGAGCACGGCGGTGATCGCGCCCGCGCACGGAATCGTCACGGCCGGCGACCAGCCGAGATCCGACGACAGCAGCGCCGACGCATACGCACCGATCACGAGCAGCGCGGCGTGGCCGAGCGAGATCTGCCCGACCGTGCCCGCGACGAGCGTGAGGCTCAGCGCGAGCAGCCCGTACAGCCACGCGTTGGTCAGCGTCTGCAACACATAAGGCGATGCACCGAACCACGGCAGCACGGCCGCCGCCACGATCAGCACCACGAGCACCGGGCGCGGCACGCGCACGGCTTTCGCGGCCGCGAAGAAGGTGCCCGTCATCGGCTCCGGCGGCAGCGCGCGCTTCCCGCTGAACAGGCCGTTCGGCCGCCACACGAGGAACACGATCAGCAGCCCGAACGCGAACAGGTCGCGATAGCTGGTGCCGAACAGCGCGACGCCGTAGCTTTCGACGAGGCCGAGCAGCAGGCTGCCGGCGATCGCGCCGGGCACGTTGCCGAGCCCGCCGATCAGCAGCGCGACCACGCCCTTCAGCGTCGCCTGGAAGCCCATCGCCGGATCGATGCTGTTGTAGTACATGCCGACCAGCAGCCCGCTGACACCGCCGAGCGCGCACGCGATCGCGAACACCGTCTGGTTCACGCGATCGACGTCGACGCCCATCTGCAGCGCCGCGTCGCGATCCTGCGCGGTCGCGCGCACGGCCCAGCCGAGCCGCGTGAAGCGCAGGAAGCCGTACAGCAGCGCGGCCGCCGCGAGGCCGATGCCGGCGATCAGCAGGTCGAGCGCACCGAGCGTCGCGCCGGCGATGCGCAGGTGCCAGTCGGGCAGCGGCGTCGGCACCGCACGCGGGTCCGCGCCGAACGCGAGTTGCGCGAGCTGGTCGAGGATGAAGCTGATGCCGATCGTCGCGAGCAGCGGCGCGATGCGCGCGGCGTGGCGCAACGGCCGCAGCCCGACCCGCTCGATCGCGATGCCGAGCGCGCCGCAGCCGACGACGACCGCCGCGAGCGCGGCCGGCAGCGGCAAGCCGAAGCGCGTCAGGCACAGCCAGCCGATGAAGGCGCCGACCATGTAGACCGAGCCGTGCGCGAAGTTGATCAGGTGCGACACGCCGAAGATCAGCGCGAGCCCCACCGCGAGCAGCGCGTAGATGTTGCCGACGATGAGGCCGTTGAGCGTGTAGTCGAGCCAGGAAGCCATCACGATGCGTCCGTCATTTGCATGCGGTTCCGGGTCGGGGTCAGCGCGCCGCGAGCTGCGGCTTCGCGCCGTCCCACAGCGCCCACTGCCCCTGCTTCACGACGAGATACACGGTGCGTGCGCCCGCGACGCGGCGCGTCTGCGGATCGAAACGCACCTTGCCGAAGATCACGCTCGGCACGTCGCTCACTTTCTCGAAGCCGTCGTGCGCGGCCTGGCGCGTCACGCCGTAGCGGCGCAGCACTTCGGCCGACAGGATCAGCGCATCGTATGCACGCGCGACGAACGAATCGGGATCGGCATGGAATTTCGCGCGATAGCGCTGCACGAACGCCTGCACCTCCGGTCGCGGTTCGGCCGGGAAGAAGTTCGATTCCGTATAGACGCCTTCGACGGCCGTGCCGCCGAGTTCGAGGAACTTCGGCGAATACACGGAGCCGACTGCCGCGATCGGCAGCGTGAGCCCCGACGTGCGCGCCTGCCGCACGATCTGCGCGCCGTCCGCGTAGTAGGAAATCAGCACGATGGAATCGGGCTTCGACGCACCGATCCGCACGAGCGTCGAGCGGAAATCCTTCTCCGCCGGCTGGTAGCCTTCGGCCGCGACGACCTGCGCGCCGAGCCCCGTCACCGCCTTCGCGAAGATGTCCTTGCTGGTGCGGCCCCAGTCGGTGTTCAGGTACAGCACCGCGATCCGCTTGAAGCCGAGCTCCTTCACCGCGTAGCGCGCGAGCAGCGGCTGCTCCTCGGCCTGGCTCAGCGCGGTGCTCCACAGGTAGTCGCCGCCCTTCGTGAAATCCGGATGGGAGTTCGTGAAGCCGAACTGGATCAGCTGCCCGCGCTGGTAGATCGGCGACGCGGCCATCGACGTCGCGCTGGAAAAGTCGCCGAGCTCGATCACGATGCGCGGGTCCGCGACGAATTTCTGCGCGATCGCCACCGCCTGACGCGGATCGCTGCGGCTGTCCTGGAAGTCGACCGCGAGCGGCCGGCCGTGGATGCCGCCGCTGCCGTTGATCTCGTCGAGCGCGAGATCGAAGCCGCGCTTCCATTGTTCGCCGTATTGCGCGTCCTGCCCGGTGAGCGGCCCGCTCACGCCGATCACCACCGGCTCGCCGGACACGCCCGCCGCGAGCGCGCCGCCCGTCGACAAGCCCCATGCGGCAGCCAGTGCCGCCACCGTGCCCAGCACGCGCCGCCATGCGCCGCGTGCGTCGTTCCCCGAAACGTTCATGCGTCCCCCCAGCTTCAGTCAGTCGAAAAGAGTGAGGGCATGTAACCATCCGGTTCAGGGCGTTCCAACGAAGTTTTGCGCATATCGATATCGTGCGCGGCGCGAAGCGCAACATCACTGCCACGGTCTCCTGCACGGCGCGTCCCGCGCGACGCATCGGCATGCGCTGCAGCGCATTGATTCGATTGACGTTTGCCGTCGTGCAGCGCTGCCGGCCGACGCGCGTGCATGCACGGCTCGTCGTCCCGGCGCGCGTGCCCTTCGCATGTTTGGTACTGTCGATAGCAAAAATCATTATATGAATCGTGCATGCTCGCACTCCTACAATGCGCAAATCGCATCATCGGAACGCGTCATGGAGTTGCATCAACTCGAAGCCTTTTCCGCGGTCATGTCGGCCGGCAGCGTGACCGGCGCGGGCGAACTGCTCGGCCGCTCGCAGCCGGCCGTCACGCGGCAGATCCAGGAGCTCGAAGCCGATCTCGGCTATGCGCTGTTCGACCGGCACGGCCCGCGCGTCACGCCGACGCGCCGTGCATTCCTGCTCTACGAGGAAGTCGAACGCTCGCTCGTCGGCCTGCGCGCGATCGAAGCGCGGGCGCGCGCACTCGGCGACGAAACCGCCGAACCCGTGCGCATCGCGGCCACGCCTTCACTCGCGGCCACGCTCGTGCCGGCCGCGCTCGCCGCACTGCCCGACGGCGCGCACGCGCCGCACTACCAGTTGCGCAGCGAGTCGGCCGAACACGTCGTGCACGAAGTGCTCGCCGGCACGGCCGATATCGGCGTCGTCACGCTGCCGATGGCGCATGCGGGGCTCGACGTGCACTGGATCGCGCAAACGCCCTGCGTCGCCGTGCTGCCGGCCGACGATCCGCTCGCGGGCAAGCCGCGCATCGCGCTGCGCGATCTCGCGGGCCGCCGCATCGTGACGGTCGCGAACCGGCACCGGCTGCGCCAGCGGATCGATGCGGCATTCGCGGCCGCACGCGTCGACGCGCACGTGTTCATCGAAACCAATGCATCGCTGAACGCGGTGATGGCCGCGCGCGCAGGCGTCGGGATCGGCATCGTCGACCCGGCGACCGGCGTGGCACTGCCGGTGGACGGCGTCGTCGCACGACCGCTCGATGTCGACATCCCGTTCGCGTTCGGTGTCGCGACGCCCGCCGGCAAGACGCGCACGGCCGCCGTCGAGGCGCTGCTCGACGCGCTGCAGAACACGACGCGCGCGCTGCTCGACGACGTGACCTTTCACGATGCATCCGTGCACGACGCGTTGTTGCGAGGCGACCGGTTGCGCATCGATCGCCCGCCTCGCGTGACACGCGCCACACGAACCGCCCGCACACGCGGTACCCGCCCGGAGGCCGCATGACGGCGACGCCCGACACACCCGACACACCCGACACACCCGACGCACCCGACACGCTCGACGCACTCGAAGCCCGCCTCGCCCAGGACCTACGCTGGCTCGACCTGCCCGCGCCGTCGTGGGTGCCGCCGCGCGACGTCGACGGCACGCGCGTGCTCGACGTCGCGATCGTCGGCGGCGGAATGGCGGGGCTCGCGGCATCCGCCGAACTGCGCCTGCTCGGCATCGACAACCAGTGCGTGATCGACCGCGCACCGGCCGGCTACGAAGGCCCGTGGATCACGTTCGCGCGGATGGAGACGCTGCGCTCGCCGAAGCAGCTCACCGGCCCCGCGCTCGGCCTGCCCGCGCTGACGTTCCGCGCGTGGTTCGAAGCACGATACGGCCGCGACGCGTGGGATGCGCTCTACAAGATTCCGCGCACGCAATGGATGGAATACCTGCGCTGGTATCGCCGCGTGCTCGACCTGCCGGTGCGCAACGACACCGCGCTCGTGGCACTGCGTCCGCGCGACGACGGCCTGCTCGCGCTCGACCTGCGCGCGAACGGCCAGGCGCAGACCGTGCTCGCGCGACACGTCGTGCTGGCGACCGGCCGCGACGGGCTCGGCGGCCCGTACGTGCCGGCCGTCGCGCAACGCGCGCCGCGCTCGCGTTGGGCCCATTCGTCCGAGCCGATCGATTTCGCTTCGCTCGCCGGCAAGCGCGTCGGCGTGGTCGGCGCGGGTGCGTCCGCGTTCGACAATGCGGGCACCGCGCTCGAAGCGGGCGCCGCGCGCGTCGACCTGTTCTTCCGTCGCGCGGACATTCCGCGCATCAACAAGCTGACGGGCATCGGCAGCCCGGGCCTCGTGCACGGTTATGCCGATCTCGACGATGCGACGAAGTGGCGCTTCATGCACTACGCGCTGACGTCGCAGACACCGCCGCCGCGCGACAGCGTGCTGCGCGTGTCGCGGCATGCTCACGCACACTTCCATGCAGCCAGCCCGATCGAAACGCTGGTCGAACACGCGGACGGCCTCGACGTCGTCACGCCGCGCGGCCGCTACACGGTCGACTTCCTGATCTTCGCGACGGGCTTTCATTCCGACTGGACGACACGCGCGGAATTCGCGTCGTTCGGGCCGCATGTGCGGCGCTGGAAGGATCGCTATCAACCGGAACCGGACACATGGCTCGACGAGCTCGCCGAGTCGCCCGACCTCGGCCCCGCGTTCGCGTTCCAGGAACGCGAGCGCGGCGCCTGCCCGGCCGTCACGCGCATCCATTGCTTCAACCATGCGGCGAGCCTGAGCCACGGCAAGCTGTCGGGCGACATCCCCGCGATCAGCGCGGGCGCCGGGCGGCTCGCACGCGGCATCGCGAGCCGGCTGTTCGACGCCGATCGCGACCGCCACTACGACGCGCTCGTCGCGTTCGCGACCGCGGAGCTGCAGGGCGACGAATGGCGCGACGCCGACGCATGAGCGCCGCCGCGATCCACGCTACTCACGACGACTGGAATCCATCACGATGACCGAACCCATCCCGCCGGCCGCCGCGCCGGATACGATCGACGCCGTCGCCGGCCTGCGCGAAGGCGATGCCGTGGCCACGCTGCGTCGCGCACGCGACAAGGTGCTGCTCCATACGCGGCTCAGCGAAGCCGCGCTGTTCGACACCGCTCTGCCCGATCTTTCGTTAATCGAACGATTGCATGCGGCGCGGTACGTCGCGCAGCGCTCGAATGCGCACGCACTGGCCGCAACCTATCGCGCACGGCTGATCGACGCAGGCGGCACGCCCGACGACATCGCCCGCGCGGATGCCGATGCATTCGACGCGCTGCCTCGACGCCTCGGCGCGCTCCTCGCGCATGCGCGGCGCCTGACGCGCTCGCCCGCCGACGCACGCCCGTCCGATCTCGACGCACTGAAGTCGGCCGGGTTCACGACACCCGCGATCGTCGCGCTGTCGCAGCTCGTCGCCTTCGTCTCGTATCAGCTGCGTGTCGCGGCAGCGGCGCAAGCGTTGCAGGCGCGTGCCGCCCGGGAGGCCGCATGACGATGGCCACGCACGGTTTCACGTCCGCCACGCTCGGCTGGCGTGCATGGCTCGACACGGTGCCGCTCGAGCGCGCCACGGCCGACCAGCTCGCGGTGCTCGAAGCGAGCCATCCGCAAGCGAAAACGTCTGACTACTACCTGCTGCTCGTCCACCTGCCCGACATCCTGCGGCAGCGTTCCGGCGTGTTCAACGCGATCATGTATGGTCCGGGCGGACTGTCGCGCGCGGAACGCGAGCTGGCAAGCACGGCCGTGTCGCGCGTGAACGGCTGCGTGTATTGCGCATCGGTGCACGCACAACGCTTCGCGCAGCTCGCGAAACGCACCGATGCGATCGACCAGGTGTTCGACGATCCGTCGACAGCCGGCACGACCGCGCGCGAACGCGCGATCATCCGCTATGCGGTCGCGCTGACCGAGCGGCCCGACACGGTGGACGAACGCGACATCGCCGCGCTCGAAGCCGAAGGGCTCACCCACGAAGAAATTCTCGACCTGTCGCACGCCGTCGCGATCTTCGCGTGGGCGAACCGGCTGATGCTGACGCTGGGCGAACCGGTGTTTCCCGAACCCGCAGCGGGCAACTGACACGCCGCCGCGCTGGCGCAGGCGAGCACGCCGGCCGACGCGCGCCGCCGCGCGTCACGCCTTGTGCGTCGACAACAGAATGCTCGTCTCCGTATTCGCGATCCCGTCGATCAACCGGATCGCGCCGAGCACGCGATCGAAATGCTCGAGCGAATCGGCGTGCAGCTCGGCGACCAGATCCCAGCGCCCGTTGGTACTGTGGATCGACGCGACGTTCGGATGCCCGCGCAGCACCTTCACCACTTCCGCGCCGCGATTGCCCTGCACCGCGATCGACATCAGCGCGCGGATCCGGTGCCGCTCGGCGGCCGGCTTGAGCCGCACCGTATAGCCGACGATCACGCCGTTCTTCTCCAGCCGCGTCAGCCGGTTCTGCACGGTCGCGCGCGCGACGCGCAACGCCTTCGCAAGGGCGACGACGGGCATCCGCGCGTTGTCGCGCAGCAGCGCGATGAGTTGCCGGTCGACGTCGTCGAGCGTAATCATGAACGGACCTTCCTGTTGAACGTGACACGGCCGCCAGCGTGCCGGACGGCACGCATTTCGACCAGCATGATTTGAACAAACTGCCATATCCGGCCAGCAATCTGCCAAGTCTATCGAGAAATCTGCCATTTTTGCCGTCTTTTTGTTGGCTCGACTCACGGAAATAATGACTCCATCGACCGGCCGCATGGGCCGCAACGCCGCTTTTGATGGAGCCGGGGCCCGGGCCGACACGCCCGCCCCGGTCGACCAGAACGCCTGGACACGCGTCCGGGGCAACAAAATGGAGACAGACCTATGACCCGCTTCCTCGACGTTCCCGCCACCGCCCGACTGATCGCCCAGACCGGCGTCACGCCGTTCCTGCGCGCGCTCGTCGACACGCTGCGCGCCGATTACCTGCACTGGGCCGACTTCGACAAGTCGCCGCGCGTCGCCTGCCACTCGCGCGACGGCGTGATCGAGCTGATGCCCGTCGCGAACGCGTCGCTGTTCGCGTTCAAGTACGTGAACGGCCACCCCGTCAACGCCGCGCGCGGGATGCACACCGTGATGGCGTTCGGCGCGCTCGCCGAAGTCGACACCGGCTACCCGCTGCTGCTCGCCGAACTCACGCTGACCACCGCGTTGCGCACCGCCGCGACGTCGGTGCTGGCCGCGCAGGCGCTCGCCCGCCCCGACGCGCGCACGATGGCGCTGATCGGCAACGGCGCGCAGAGCGAATTCCAGGCGATCGCATTCCATACGCTGCTCGGCATCGACGAGATCCGCGTGTTCGACGTCGATCCGCTCGCGACCGACAAGCTCGTGAAGAACCTCGCCGCTTACCCTGAATTGCGCGTCGTGCGCGCCGCGTCGACCGCCGACGCCGTGCGTGGCGCCGACATCGTGACGACCGTCACCGCCGACAAGGCGTATGCGACCATCGTCACGGCCGACATGATCGAGCCCGGCATGCACGTGAACGCGGTCGGCGGCGATTGCCCGGGCAAGACCGAGCTCGACGCGGGCGTGCTGCAGGCGGGCCGCGTGTTCGTCGAATTCGAGCCGCAGTCGCGCATCGAGGGCGAGATCCAGCAGATGCCGGCCGACTTCCCGGTGACCGAACTGTGGCGCGTGCTGCAGGGCGAGACGACCGGCCGCGAGCGCGCAGATGAAGTCACGGTGTTCGACTCGGTCGGCTTCGCGCTCGAGGACTACTCGGCGCTGCGCTACCTGTATGCGCTCGCGCAGCAGCACAACGCGGGCGTCGAGATCGCGCTGATTCCGCCGGCCGTCGATCCGAAAAACCTGTTCGCGCTGATCGACGATCCGGCCGCGATCGCGCAGGGTCATGCGGCGTTCGTGACCGAAGCCGTCGCCGCGTTCGCACGCTGATCGTCATCCCGAGCGGCCGGCGCGCCGCCCGATTCTCCGCCTGTCTCTTCAAACGTTCATGAATCTCGTATCGATCCAGGCGCCGGCCGCCGTCGTGATGATCCGGCCGCACCGCTTCCTGCCGAATCCGCAGACCGCGGCCGACAACGCGTTCCAGCGCACGGCCGTCGGCGGCGCGCACGACACGCTGTCGGTGTCGGCCGCCGCGCGCGACGAAGTCACGGCCGCCGCGCGCACACTCGCCGATGCAGGCGTGCGCGTGCACGTGTTCGACGATCACGGCGAGCGCGACACGCCCGACTCCGTGTTCCCGAACAACTGGTTCTCGACTCATCCGGGCGGGCATATCGCGCTGTTTCCGATGCATAGCCCGAACCGCCGCCGCGAGCGGCGCGCGGACATCGTCGAAATGCTGAAAGAGGAATACCGCGTGCAGGACGTGATCGACTACTCGGGGCTCGAATACGACGACGTGTTCCTGGAAGGCACCGGCGCGATGGTGCTCGACCACGTCGCACGCATCGCGTACACCGCGCGTTCGCGCCGCGCCGATCCGGTCGCGCTCGAACGCTTCTGCACGCACTTCAACTTCGAGCCGATCTGCTTCGACACGGCCGATGCGAACGGCAACCCGATCTATCACACGAACGTGATGATGAGCGTCGCCACCGAGTTCGCGATGATCGGCCTCGACCTGATCGCCGACCGCCGGCGCCGCGACGAAATCGCGCAACGCCTGACCGAAACGGGCCGCACCGTGATCGCGCTCGATCATGCGCAGATCGCGAATTTCGCGGGCAATACGCTTGAGTTGTCGGGCAAGGACGGGCGCGTGCTCGCGCTGTCGCGGCGCGCGTTCGACTGCCTCACCGGCGGCCAGCGCGCGACGATCGAACGCTCCGCGCGGCTGCTGCCGCTCGACGTGTCGACGATCGAACTGGCCGGTGGCTCGGTGCGCTGCATGCTCGCGGGCATTCATCTCGCGCGGCGGGCCGCAGCACATGACGTGAAGGAAATGGAATCGGCGGCGCGGTAACGCGAACCGGTGCCGCACGCCTGAGCGGACATCCTGCGGCGGATAGCCCGATGCGTCGCCGGACGATGCTTCGATCTGCGAATCAGATCGAAGCATCGTCCCGCCCGTTCATCACCCCGCCAGCAGCTTCAACCCGGCCGGCAACGTTTCGCCGAACACACGTGCGGTGTCGGCTTCATCGAACGCAATCGCCTCGCGCACCATGTCGATCCACGCGGCCGACACATTCGCGGAAGACAGGCGCTTGATCACCGCCTCACGCGTTTCATCCGGCAAATCGCGTTCGCGGTCACCTGTCATCCGCGCGATTTGCGCGACCGCGAACGCCGCGGGTTCGACCTGCTTCCAGTCCAGCGCGAACAGCGCATCGAGCCAGCGGTTCGCGACGTCGGCCGGCACCACGCTGTGCGCGCTGCCGTAGAACGGCCGGCGCGCACCGATCCGCCCGAGCGCCCACGCGCACAGCGTGCGCTCGGCCGGCTTCTGCAATTGCACGATCAACCGCTCGGCCAGTTCCACCTTGCGCTCGACCGGCAGTCGTTCGAGCGACGCGGACAGGCGCGTCATGTCGGCCGGGCCGACCTTGGCCGGGTCGAACGGCAGCTTGCGGCGCTTGTCGTCGGACGGTTCGAGGAACGCGATCGCATCGCGCACCTGCGTCTGCGCGTCGTCGTCGAGGCCGCCGGACACGCGCCGCCACAACGTCCACCACTCGGACCACACCTGCGCGTCGTTCACGTACTGGATCCCGTCGTCGAACAGCGGCCACAGCTGCTCGATGCGCCACGCATCGAGCGGATGGCCGAAGCCCGGGCGCAGGCAATAGCCGGCGAGGTTCAGCCACGCGCGTTCGTGATCGGCCGAGCGCCGCCGGCGACGCGCGCGCGCAAGCAACGCGTCGAACAGCTCGCGCGCGAGCGCGACGTCCCACTCGTCGCGCGGGCCGAGCACCTGTTCAAGTTGCGCGCGCAACCGTCGCGTGTCCTTCGGCGTGACGTCCGCGGCCTTGCTGCCGAACGAGCGGTCGATCAGCTCGATCGCGTGATCGACGCGCGGATGGCGCGCGAACGCGGCATCGTCGCCTTGCGCGGGCGCATCGCCGCGCAACTGGAATTCGAGCCGCCAGCGGCGCGCTGCATCGTCGGTCGCGATGCAGTGCATTTCGAGCGTGCCGACCTCGGTCAGCGACGCGGTCAGTTTCACCGGCGTTTCGCGCACATCGCTACCGGCCTTCGCGTCGACGACCGTCGCGATCGGCGGCAGCCGCACGAAGTCGCCGCCGTCCAGCTCGACCAGATCGCCCGGCTGGTACGCGGTGTCGGCGACCGTCGACACGAGGTGGAAACGCACCGGCTGCCCGAGCTGCAGCGCGAACGTGCGTTCCTCGAGCCGGATCTCGCGGCCCTCCTCGGCACCGCGCGGCAGCAGGCAGACACCGCGCGCCGCCGTGGCGCCCTCGCCATCGTCGAGCACGAGGAAATAACTGCGCGCGGAACCGCCGCCGATGCGCGGCGCATGCCCCGCCCGCGCCAGGCCATAAGCCACCGCGCCGCGCGCGACCGCCACGTCCGGATGCGCGTTGTGCAGCACGTCGAGCGGCGCGCCGCGCCACGCGCCGAGCGTCTGCGCGAGACGGCCGGCCAGCGCACCCGCGCGGAACACGCCGCCGTTGAGCAGCAGCGTGTCGGGCAGCGGGCCTTCCGCATGACGATTCAGGAACGCGGCGACGTGGCGCGTGACGGCCGGGTCGCTCGCATACGGCAAGCCGAATTCGACGATCGCGGCCCGCGCGCGGCGCGGCAGCTCGCCGGCCTCGACCTGCGGAAAGAAGCCGTCGACGACGATCTGCTCGACTTCCTGACGCGTCAGCTCGGCCGAGCGTGCGCCGCCGACGAGCTTGCTGCCCGCGCCGAGCAGCGTCACGGTGACGGAGGCCGGCGCGTCGTCGCCGAGCAGCCGCTCCTTCGCCGCGCGGCAGCGCTCGACGAGCTGCGACAGGCTCGCGGCCGACAGCCGCGTGCCGGGCTCGGTCAGCCGCGTCTCGACCAGGCGCGCGAGCGCGAGGTCCATGTTGTCGCCGCCGAGCATCAGGTGATTGCCGACGCCGACGCGCGTGAAGGCCGGTTCGCCATCGTCTCCCGGCGCGACGTCGACCAGCGTGAGGTCGGTCGTGCCGCCGCCGACATCGCAGATCAGCACGCGGCGCGGTGCGGCGAAGGTGTCGCGCAACGTCGCGCGCTGGCCGTACAGCCAGTCGTAGAACGCGGCCTGCGGTTCTTCCAGCAAGCGCAGCGCCGGCAGTTTCGCGCGTTTGGCCGCCTCGACCGTCAACGCGCGGGCGCCGTCGTCGAACGACGCCGGCACCGTCAGAATGACGTCCTGCTTCGCGAGCGGCGCATCGGGAAAACGCGCATCCCACGCGGCCCGCACGTGCGCGAGATAGCTCGCGCTCGCGTCGACCGGCGACACCTTGTCGACGCCGTCGGCCGCGCCCCACGGCAGGATCGCCGCGAGCCGGTCGACCGATGCGTGCGACAGCCAGCTCTTCGCGCTGGTGACGAGCCGCCCCGGCACCTGCGCGCCGAGCGTGCGCGCATAGCGGCCGATCACGGCCGGCGGTGCACCGGCCGCATTCGCGTTGGCCTTCGGATCAGCCTTCGCACCCGCCTTCGAATCGGCCGCCCACGGCAGGCGCAGCGCGTCCGGCGGCAGCTCACCCGCCGCCGGGTGATAACGCACCGACGGCAGCAGCGGCTGCGCCGCCACCGCGCCGGGGCCGACCAGCTGCTCGACGTCGAACACGCGGATCGCGTCGGAGCCGGCCTCGACGTATGCGACGACCGTGTTGCTCGTGCCGAGGTCGATGCCGACCGTATAGCGCTTCATCGCGCTCAGGCGGCGCCGCGCACGTCGAACTCGACCTTCCAGCGCTCGTTCGTGCCGCTCGGGATCGCCTCGAGTTCGAGCGTGCCGGCTTCGGTCACGCGCGCATGCAGCTTCACCGGCACGACCTCGCCGACCGTGCGCCCTTCGGCGGGCAGCGTGGCCTGGATTTCCTCGAGTTCCTGCAGCTCTTCAGGCGACCAGTAGTCGAGCAGCGTGCCGACCTGGTCCTGGCGACGCACCGACGACCCGAAGAAGCGGAACTGCACCGGCTCGCCGACGACGAGGCCGAACTCCTGCGGCGGCAACGCCGCATCCGAGCCTTCCTCCATCCCGAACGGCGCGACGCAGAGCGCCTGCACCGGCGGCTCCAGCCCCGGCACCGCGGGCATCGCCGACTCGATCGCGACGTAGTACGCACGCGCCGTGCCGCCGCGAATGCGCACGCCGCGGCCGCGCTTCACGTAGCCGTAATAAGCCGCGCCGCGCGCGACCGCCAGATCGAGGTCCGCGCCTTCGAGCAGGCGCGCGGCCGGCGCGCCTTCGGCCACGAGCCAGCTATTGAGCGTATCGAGCACGCGCTGCGTGAGCAGCGGCGACTTGAACACGCCGCCGTTGAACAGCACCGCGGTCGGATGCAGGAACGTCGCACCTTGCGGCAGCGTGCGCTGCACGCCTTCGAGCGCGTCGAGCGCCGCGACCTGGCGGCCGAGGAACGCCGCGAGGTGGCGCGTGATGCCCGCGTCCTGCGCATACGGCAGGCCGAGCTGCGTCAGGCCGACGCGCGCGCGGCTCACCGGGCGCGCGGCCGCGTCGACTTGCGGGAAGAAACCTTCGAGAATCGTCTGCGTGAGTTCCGCGCGCGTCAGTTCCGTGCGGATCGAGCCGCCGATCAGCTTCGAGCCGCGGCTCGGCACGACGAGCGGCACCGCGTCGGTCGTCGGGTCGGACAGCAGCGTTTCCTTCGCCGAGCGGCACGCGTAGGTCAGCGCGCGCAATTGCCACGGATCGGCCTGCGTGCCCTGCTGCGCGAGCTTGCGCGCGACCACGTGCGCGAGCGCGAGGTCCATGTTGTCGCCGCCGAGGAGGATGTGCTCGCCGACCGCCACGCGATGCAGTTCGAGATTGCCGTCGCGCTCGACCACCGCGATCAGCGACAGGTCGGTGGTGCCGCCGCCGACGTCCACGCACAGGATCAGGTCGCCGACCTGCACCTGCTTGCGCCAGCCGCCTTCGCTCTTCTGGATCCAGCTGTAGAGCGCCGCCTGCGGCTCTTCCAGCAGCGTCATGCGCGAATAGCCGGCGGCACGCGCGGCTTCCGCCGTCAGCTCGCGCGCGGCCGGGTCGAACGACGCGGGGATCGTGACCGTCACGTCCTGGTCGGCGAACGGCGCGTCGGGATGCGCGTGGTCCCACGCTTCGCGCAGGTGCGTCAGGTAGCGGATCGAGCTTTCCAGCGGCGACACGCGCGCCACTTCCGGCGGCGCATCGCTCGGCAGGATCGCCGCGCGGCGATCGACGCCCGGGTGGCACAGCCAGCTCTTCGCGCTCGACACGAGGCGAATCGGCGTGCCAGCGCCACGCGTGCGCGCCATCTCGCCGACCGCGAACGCGCGCGAGGCCGTCCACGGCAGCGTCAGGTCGCCCTGCGTCAGCTCGCTTTCATGCGGAAGATAGAGGAACGACGGCAGCAGGTCGCGCGACTCCAGCGCGCCGGGCGCGGTCAGCTGCGCGATCGGCAGCACCTGCTGCGTGATCGTTTCGCCGTCGCTCGCGGCGCTGTCGACGTACGACAGCGCGCAGTGGGTCGTACCGAGGTCGATACCGATCGAATAGCGCGGATCGTTCACAGTTCCACCTCCGCCGGTGCGACCACCGAGGCGTCGTGGCTGCCGGTCAGCTTCGGCAGGCGCACGTCGGCCACGCGCCAGCCGCGGTGGCTGACCGTGCCCGTGAACGGCGCGGCGCCGACCACGTTGCCCGTCACGCGCACGGCCGTCGCGTCGAAGCCGGCCGGCAGCGTCACGCGGCTGCCTTCGGCTTCGTCGCGCACCGGCACGATCGTGAAATGTTCGCGCAGCGCGGCGCGGCAGCCGTCGTGCACGAGGCGTGCGGCGGCGCCGATGTCGGCGTCCGCGTAGCCCGCGATGTCTTCCTCGACGAAGTCGATGAAGCGCGCATCGCGCTGCAGCAGGCCGAGCAGTTGCAGCGCGGCTTGCGGGCTCGCTTCGCGCAGCTCGGGGGCCGGCGCCTTCACGGGCGCGGGTGCCGGGGCCGCCGCGGGGGCCGGCGCAACCGGCGCCGGCGCGACCGGTGCCGGGGCGCCGTCGCGCACGCGCAGCACGCCGGCCGCGAACTCGCGGTTGCCGATCACGGAGAAGAACGTGCCGACGGCCAGCGATAGCCGGCCGAAGAAGGACAGGTTGGATTCGGGCATGGGGTCTGGACTCCTGTGGGCTCGCGACACGGCGAGCAGCTTGCCTGGGCGCCCGGCGGCGGCGTGCGAATGCGCACTGCCGCCGCCCGGCGCGTGATTCGGACGCGCCCTCGCGGGTGCGGAAAACCCGTATTTTGCCCTGTGGCGGGCGAACCGGGCAGAAGTTGGGGGACAGAACACAACGGCGCGCGGGTTTTGGGCGGCGCCGGATTGCATCGGACTGCCGGCTATCGGGGGTCGGCCGGGTGTCGGCCGCGATGTTGCGGCGCGTCAGCGCGGCTTGCGGCGGCGTACCGCCTTCACCCCAAAATCGCGCGAATTCGGGCGCGCGACGTGAAACGCATGCCCCCGCATGGGGACCGCGGCGGCGTAGCGCTACATGCTTCATGCAATGTGATGTTTAATGCCCGGCAACGCCAGCATTAAAGGACACGCAATGCTCGACCTCGACGACCTTCGCCTCGTGCGCGCGATCGGCGCGTCGCGTTCATTGGCATCCGCCGCGCGCCTGCTCGACCTCACCCCGCCCGCGGTCACGATCCGCCTGCAGCGGATGGAGGCGCGGCTGGACGTCCGGCTCGCCGTGCGGCAGCCGAAAGGGATCGAGTTGACCGACGAAGGTCAGCGGCTTTATCGGGAAGCCGTGGAGATTCTCGAGCGCGTGGACGCGCTGCCGGGCAACATCGCGGGCGATCACGGCGACGTGCAGGGCACGCTGCGCGTCGTCGCGCCGTTCGGCTTCGGACGCAAGTACGTCGCGCGGATCGTGCGCGACGTGCAACGCGCGCATCCGAAGCTCGAAATCTCGCTGCACCTGTCGGAGAGTCCGCTGACCAGCGCGTCGGGGGCCGACGTGGTCATCCATGTCGGCAGCCTGAAGTCGTCGTCGTGGATCGGCTATCCGCTCGCGCCCAACGAGCGCTTCCTGTGCGCGAGCCCCGGTTACGCGCGGCGCATCAAGCAACTGGACCATCCGTCCGACCTCGCGCACTACGACTGCCTGTGCCTGCGCGAGAACGACGAGGACGTGCCGCGCTGGCGCTTCTCGCAAGCCGGCGACGGCAAGGGCGAATCCAGACGATCGGCGGTGATTCGCGTCACGGGCGCGCTGTCGTCGAACGACGGCACCGTCATCACCGACTGGGCGCTTGCCGGACTCGGCATCGTCGAGCGCTCCGAGTGGGACGTCGCGCCGCTGCTGGCGAACGGCAAGCTGGTCAGGCTGCTGCCCGACTGGCATTTGCCGCCCGCGCCCGTGACCGCGCTGCTGCCGTCACGCACGGGCCGCTCCGCGCGGCAGCGGGTTTTCCTCGAAGCCGCGACGCAATTCCTCGCTCCGCCGCCGTGGCGCGGCAAGGCATGAGCGCGGTCCCGGGATTAAATGCTGCTTAATGCTCGATTTGGCATGCGTTAAACACGCTGCGCGCCAAACGCCCTACTGTGTTCGCTGTCGGCAATCCACCGAGGCAACGCATCATGGGCATTCCCCTCCTTCTCAACACCCCCGCCGCATTGATCGACGTCGGCCGCATGCGTGACAACATCGCGCGCATGCAGGCGCGTCTGGACGCGCTCGGCGTCAGGTTCCGGCCGCACGTGAAGACGACCAAGTGCCAGCACGTCGTCGACGCGCAGGTTGCGGCCGGCGCGCAAGGCATCACGGTATCGACGCTGAAGGAAGCCGAGCAGTTCTTCGCGGGCGGCGTGCGCGACATCGTCTACGCGGTCGGCATGATTCCCGCGAAGCTCGGCCAGGCGCTCGCGTTGCGCCGGCAGGGCTGCGACCTGAAGATCGTCGCCGACAGCCTGCAGGCCGCGAATGCGATCGCAGCGTTCGGGCGCGAGCACGGCGAGCGCTTCGAAGTCTGGATCGAGGTCGATGTCGACGGCCATCGCTCGGGGATCGCCCCCGACGACGACCTGCTGATCGACGTCGGCCGCGCGCTGGTCGACGGCGGCATGACGCTCGGCGGCGTGCTCGCGCACGCCGGCTCCAGCTACGAATACGACACCCGCGACGCGCTGGTCGCGATCGCCGAACAGGAGCGCAGCCGGACCGTGCACGCCGCGGAGCGCCTCAGGGCCGCCGGGCTGCCCTGCCCGGTCGTCAGCATCGGTTCGACGCCGACCGCGCTGTCCGCGGAGCGTCTCGACGGCGTGACCGAAGTCCGCGCGGGCGTGTACGTGCTGTTCGACCTCGTGATGCACAACGTCGGCGTGTGCGCGCTGTCCGACATCGCGCTGTCGGTGCTGACCACCGTCATCGGGCACCAGGAAGAAAAAGGCTGGGCCATCGTCGACGCGGGCTGGATGGCGATGAGCCGCGATCGCGGCACGCAGCGGCAGGCGCGGGATTTCGGCTACGGGCAGGTGTGTAGCGACGACGGTGACGTGCTCGGCGAGTACGTGATGAGCGCGGCCAATCAGGAGCACGGCATCGTGTCCCGCATCGGGACGCCGGACACGGATATCGCGAAGCGGTTTCCGATCGGGACCCGTTTGCGGATTCTGCCGAACCACGCGTGCGCGACCGGCGCGCAACATTCGGAATACCACGCGGTGGGCGACGACGGCATCGTGCAGAGCTGGCCGCGCTTCTATGGGTGGTAAGCAGAGGCGGCGCGGTGGCGTTCGCCGGTGCGGCGAACTGATACGCCGACGTCCGGCGACGCAACCGGCCGCCGCGCGCGACCGACTGACCGCCCTCCCGACATTGACTATTTGTCCAATTCTATACAAACTATAAAAGCGCGATTCACATTGCATCCGACAGGCTCCCCCACCATGCCGACAGACGCCCACCTCCTTCTTCTCGACCGGGATGTCGTCGAACCGGCCCTTCAAGCCGAACACGTGATGGCGGCGGTCCGCGAAGCCTTCGTGCTGCACAGCCAACGCGCGGGGCGCGTGTTCCCGGTCGTGCGCGAGAAGCTGCATACCGGCGGCGTGTTCGGCATCAAGTCGGGCGACGTCGCGAGCCAGGATCTGCTCGGCTTCAAGGCGGCCGGATTCTGGCCCGGCAATCGCAGCCTGGGCGGCGAGCCGCACCAGGCGACGATCGCGCTGTTCGATCCGGCCACCGGCCGCCCGTTCTGCATCATGGACGGCAACGCGATCACCACCGCCCGGACCGGCGCGGCCGGCGGCCTGGGCCTGCAGGCGCTGGCCCGCCGCGACAGTACGCGCATCTGCGTGTTCGGCACCGGCGTGCAGGCGCGCGTCCAGCTCGACCGTGCGCTCAGGCTGCTCCCGCAACGGTGCGCGGTGCAGTACGTGAACGCGCGCGGCGAAGCGGACGCGGTGTTCGAATCGGCATTCCGCGAACGCTGCGACATCCGCGTCGCACGCGACCGAAACGATGCGGTGGCCGACAGCGACGTGGTCATCACGGCCACGCCGGGCGGCGGCCCGCTGTTCGATGCGGACGCGGTTCAGCCCGGCACCCACCTGACCTGCGTCGGCGCGGACACCGCGGGCAAGCGCGAGCTTCCCGAAGGCGTGCTGCAGCGCGCGCGCATTTTCGTGGACGATCACGAGCAGGCGCGCGGCATCGGCGAGTGCCAATGGGCGCCCGATCTGCCGCGCACCGAAATCGGCGACGTGCTCGCCGGGACCGTGTCGGTCGATCGCTCGCCGGGCGAGATCACCGTATTCGACATGACGGGGCTCGCGCTGCAGGACCTGACCGTGGCGCGCTTCCTGTATCGGCAGGCCGTCGAGCGCGGCACGGGACGCTCGATCCCGTGGCCGTGGTGAACGGCAACGGCGTGATATCTTCCATCGCCATGCGTCTATCCAAAGTTTCCGCCATCTCGTTCGATCTCGACGACACGCTATGGCCGTTCGGCCCTTCCGTCGCACGGGCCGAGGCGTCGCTGCATGCGTGGCTGATCGCGCACGCCCCCGATACCGCGAGCGTGCTGCCGACGTCGCAGACGCTGGCTCAACTGCGCGATGAATACGAACGCTCGCGGCCAGATCTCGTCGGCGACTATCGCGCGTTGCGCATCGGATCGATCCGGCTGGCGTTGCAGCGCGCGAACGAAGACGTCTCACTGACCGACCGCGCCTACGACGTGTTCTATTCGGCGCGAAACCAGGTCGAGTTCTTCGACGATGCATTGCCGGCGCTCGCGTGGTTGAGCGCGCGGTTTCCGCTGATCGCGGTGACGAACGGCAATGCGGACCTTCAACTGACCGGCGGCGGCGAGTTCTTCCGTGAAACGCTCAGCGCGCGTGCGTTCGGGTTCGCGAAGCCCGAGCCGGAAATCTTCCATGCGGCCGCCGCGACGCTCGGCGTGCCTGCGGCGGAGCTGCTGCACGTCGGCGACGACTTTCACCTCGATATCGTCGGCGCGTTGAATGCGGGGCTTCAGGCAGCGTGGGTCGTGCGTCACGCAGGGGCGCAAGCGGAGCACGCTGCGCATCGTGCCCCGTCGCCGCATCTGACCGTTCGTGACTTGTCGGTGCTGTGTCGCGCGCTGGGTGCGCCTGACGCGGTGTCGTAACCGCAAGCCCGCAAGATCGCGCGGCCGCGGTCGATCACGCCCGTCGACATGACCGACCGCCGCTTCACGCCGCCTTGCGTGCGTCCGCGATCCGTTGCGGCGCCTTCGGCCGCGCATAAAGCCGCTCGAGGTACGCACGCAATTGCGGGAACGGTTCGATCAGGTGGCATTCGCTCGCCCAGTCGATCAGGTAGACCGTCACGCAATCGGCCACCGTCAGCGTGTCGCCGACGATGAATTCGCGCCCTTCGAGATGCCTGTCGAGGATCGCGGCCATCGTCGCGAAATCCTCGCGTGCCAGCTCGATATCGGCCGGCGAGCGCTTTTCCGGCGGATAGAGGAACGAATGGCGCGTAATCCGCCACAGCGGCTGCTCAAGCTCCGTCACCGCGAACATGACCCATCGATAGGCCTGCGCGCGCAAAGCGAGATCGACGGGCAGCAGCGCCTTCTCCGGGTACTTGTCCGCGAGATACAGCACGATCGCGGCCGACTCCGGAATCACGAGGTCGCCGTCCACCAGCACGGGCACCTTGCCGGCCGGATTGAGGCGCAGGAATTCGGGCCGCTTGTGCTCGCCTTTTAGCAGGTTGACCGACACGAACTCGAAATCCGCGTCCAGTTCCTTGAGCCCCCAGAGCGCGCGTTGCGTGCGCGTGCCGGCGAATCCGTAAAGCTTCATCGCAATGTCTCCATCGATAATGTCGGGAAAAATCGCCGCGCGCAGGCGACGGCCAATCGGCCGCTTCGAATGCTTCGAATGCTTCGAGTGCTTCGAGTGCTTCGAGTGCTTCGGGTGCTTCGGGTGCTTCGGGTGCTTCGGGTGCTTCGGGTGCTTCGGGTGCTTCGAGTGCTTCGAATGATCTGAATGCTTCGAACGCTTCGATCACTTCGGCCGCTTCGCCCGCGCATGCAGCGCCTGTCGCCGCTCACATGCCGGGTACCGGGAGCACCGGCATCACGTCGATCGCATCGCCCGGGAACAGCGTGAAATGCGGATGGCCCTCGAACAGCGCGGCGGCCGCGTCGTGCGATGCGGCACGCACGACCGTGAAGCCGCTCATCGCATTGGCGGTGTCCGTCACGCCGCCCTTGCCGATCGTCTTGGTCTTGCCGAGCGGCCCGCCGGGCTCGACGATCGCGTCGCGATGCCGCTCGACCCACGCATGCCACGCGGCGATCCCTTCGCGCTCCCGCGTGCGCCGCTCGTCCTCCGGCAACGCCATCCACGCCTTCATGCCCGGGCTATCCTTGCTGCCGAGGAATACCGCGAGATACAACTGCTGTTGAGCACTCATGCTTCCTCCGTCCGATGGCGGGCACGGCGGGCTGCCGCACCTCGCCCTTGACACAGTAGGTTGATATCAACACAATTGCAACATGGCACGCAAAGAAAAGCTCCCTTTCGAAACGACGCTGATGGTGCGCGATTGCTGCCTGTGCCTGCACATGCAGCGCGCGGCGCGCAATCTCGCGCGCATCTTCGACGATGTGCTGCGTCCGCTGGATCTCACCAACGGCCAGTTCTCGCTGCTGATGTCGCTGAACCGGCCGCAGCCGGCCGCGATGAAATCGGTCGCGTCATTGCTCGCGATGGATCGCACCACGCTGACTGCCGCGCTCAAGCCGCTCGAGCGGCGCGGGCTGCTCACTATCACGACGGATCCGGACGACAAGCGCAGCCGCCGGCTCGAACTCACGCCGGCCGGTCATCAGTTGCTGGCCGAAGCGTTCCCGCTCTGGCAGCAGACCCATACCGAGATCGAACGGCCGTTCGCGCCGGAAGCAGTCGATGTGTTGCGCGGCCAGTTGCGCGCGCTGTCGGAGGATCCGGCTACGCGCGGCTGAAGCGGCGCGTCACGTCATTCACTTCCGGCCCTTCTTCGGCATCAGCAGTTGCGCGCATTCCTGCAGGAAGCGCACGGGCCCGTGCGCATGCAGTGCCTGCCCGCTGCTGAGCGCGCCGTCGATGACGGTCGCGAGCCGCAGCGCGTAGGTTTCCGGCGGTTTCATCGACAGCGAGCAGATGCCGAAAGCACGCTTCGGGCGTCGCGCCGCCATGCCGGCGGCGCACATCGCCCAGGCGGCGTCCTGTCCCGCTATCCGCTTGATACGATCGACTCGGCCACGCCACGCCGCATGAACCGGGCCGGCTAATGCACGACTGGCGCGACCTCGCCGCGCCACTAGCCGATGCGCGATCGCGCGCATCGGCGTGCCGTAATCCGTCACTCGGCCAGCGCCGGTGCCACGCCGACCCGCTTCGGCACGCCGGTCACGATCGTCGCGACCGCGACGGCCAGCACCGCGGCCGCGCCCAGGAACACGCCGCCCGCGCCGTTCGCGTCGAACACGACGCCGCCGGCCGCCGCGCCCGTCGCGATCGCGAGCTGGATCGCCGCGACGATCAGCCCGCCCGCGCTCTCGGCTTCGTCGGGCACGGTGCGCGTGACCCACGTCGACCACGCGACCGGCACGCCGCCGAACGCCATCCCCCACAACGCGACGAGCACCGCGTCGATCATCGGCGCGCGGCCGAGCGCGACGAGCGCGACGCCGAGCACGACCATCAGCGCGGGCATCCCGATCAGCATCGGCCGCAGCCGGTGCTCGAGCACGCGCCCGGCGAGCGACGTGCCGACGAAGTTCGCGATCCCGTAGCCGAGCAGGATCGCCGACAGCCCGTTCACGCCGACGCCCGCGACCTGTTCGAGGAACGGCCGCAGATACGTGAAGAACGCGAAATGCCCGGTGAACACGAGGATCGTCGCGAACATCCCGAGGCCGACGGTCGGCCGGCGCAGCACGTCGACGAGCGTGCGCAGCCGCGTGGTGCCGCTCGGCGGCATCGACGGCAACGTCATGACCTGCGACACGAACGCGAGCGCGCCGAGCCCGGCCGCGATCAGGAACACGTTGCGCCAGCCGATCAGGTGCCCGAAATAACTGCCCATCGGCGCGGACGCGATCGTCGCGACCGCCACGCCGCTGAAGATGATCGACAGCGCACGCGGCACCATCGCGGTCGGCACGAGCCGCATCGCGGTGGCCGTCGCCATCGTCCAGAAGCCGCCGAGCGCGATGCCGAGCACGACGCGGCCGATCAGCAGCATGGCCAGGTTCGGCGCGAACGCGACCGCCAGGTTCGACGCGACGAGCAGCACCGAGAACACGAGCAGCACGCGCCGCCGGTCGATCGTGCGCGTCAGCGCCGAGATCAGCAGGCTCGTGACGAGCGCGACCGTCGCGGTGGCCGTGACGGCCTGGCCGGCCACGCCTTCGGTCACGCCGAGGCTTTCGGCCATCGGCGTGAGCAGGCTCGCGGGCAGGAATTCGGCGGTGACGAGGCCGAACACGCCGAGCGTCATCGCGAATACCGCGCCCCAGGCCGGTTCACGGGGGGCCGCCGTCGAAGCGGCCGAGGAGATTCCGGGATTCATGCGGGGTTCCGTGTCGGTTAGGGAAAGTACTGATGAGGGCGTATCGTAAGGAACAGCGGCAGGACGGTCTATGACATACAATCCGTTCTTGTTGATCGATCGTCCGAATCTCGCGATGTCCGAGCCCTTGCTTCCCCCCGTGCCCGACGTACACGACCTCGTCAGCGAGTTGCTGCTGGGGATGCGCCTGAGCGGCGTGCAGTACCGCCGGATCCAGGTGCCGCGGCCGTTCGGGCTGAGCTTCGGCCATGCGCCGGGCCGCGCGCAGTTCCATTTCGTCGGGCGCGGGCCCGTGCTGCTGCGCGACGCGGACGGCACGACGGTGCGGCTCGAGGCCGGCGACGCGATCCTGCTGCCGCACGGCCGCACGCATGCGCTGGTGTCCGATCCGGACGCGCCGTGCCGCGAGATCGGCGGCTTCGCGGCCGCGAAGATCTGCGACACGGTCGCGTCGGTGGGCGCGACGACGTGCGCCGCGACGGAGCCGGCCGCCGGCGATACGCTGATCTTCAGCGCGTGCATGGAGCTCGATCTCGGCGGCATGCAGCCGCTCGTCGGGACGATGCCGGCATTCATGCACGTCGGCACGCTGCTCGCGCGCTACCCGGAAATCCGCCCGATGCTCGACGCGATGGAGCGCGAATCGTGCGCCGCGCGCGCGGGTTTCGCGGGCATCCTCGCGCGGCTCGCGGACGTGGTCGCCGCGTTCATCGTGCGCGGCTGGGTCGAGTGCGGATGCGGCGACGCGACGGGCTGGGTGCAGGCGTTGCGCGAGCCGAAGCTCGGCCGCGCGATCGTCGCGCTGCATCGCGATCCGGGGCGCAACTGGAGCGTCGCGGAACTGGCCGCCGAAGCGGGCGTGTCGCGCTCGGTATTCGCCGAGCGCTTTCTCGCGGCCACCGGGATGACGCCGGTGCGTTACCTGACCGAGTTGCGGATGCGGCTCGCCGCGCAGTGGATCGCCCGCGAGGGCGAGACGATCGAAGCGGTGGCGTACCGGCTCGGCTACGGGTCGCTCGCCGCGTTCAGCCGCGCGTTCAAGCGCGTGGTCGGCAGGCCGCCGGGCGCGGTGCGTGCCGAAGGCGACACGCACGCCGATGCGTGACGTGTAACGCGTCACGCGCAACGCACGGCGCAGCGAACGCCTGCCGGGTCGCCCCGGCATCGCACGATCGGCCGCCGCGCGTGACGATTCCGTTCAGCCGCTGCGCGCGTCGAGCTCGTCGATCAGCGCCGTCGCGCACTTCACGGCCAGCGCCGCGCACTGTTGCGCATCCACCGGCGCGCCGTTCGTCACCGCGCCCTGCACGATCCGGCCCAGCAATTCCTTCGACAAATCGGCGATCTCGTGTTCCCGTTCCGTCATGTTCCTCTCCTGCGCGCCGGCCGGCTTTGGCCGCGCGCGCGATTGCACCGGCGCCGCGTGCGCCGCGCCCGACCTTCAACGTTGCCTGGCCCGCACGACGATCTGCGCCTGCGTGTCGCGTTCGATGCGTTCGAGCGACGCGCGCAGCGCCGTGAACTCGTCGGGCGTGCAGACCTGGCGGCCGAATTCGGCCTTCATCCTCCGCTTGACCTGCACGACGTGCGCGGCCGCATCGAATACGTAATGCGACGTGAACTCGACGAAACGGTCGTGCACGGCCGTATCGGCCGGCAGGTCGGTCACCGCGACGTCGGCCGGCAGCGCGACCTGGCCGGTCTCGTCGAACGTGCCGCCGATGCATGCCCACGGCTGCGTGCGCACGGGCTCGGCCAGCCAGCCCTCGACCTGCGTCGCGATGCCGCCCGTGAGACTCGACAGCGCGGGCACGGCGGTCGTGCCGTCCGGCCACACGAAGTGATCGAGCGTGCCGGCATACGTGACGTCGAACGGCCCGTCCGTCGCACGGCGATCGCTCGTCGCGATCTGCGCGCGGCCGCGCAGCCCGCTTTGCCGCAGGCGTTCGTTCGCGAGCTGCCGGATGCGGTCGGGCGCCGCCCGGCGAAACAGCGTGCGTTCGAGTTCCGCGGTCCAGCCGTCGTCCTCGACGCGCGCATGAAACCGCGCGGCGCCCGGTTGCGCGGCATCGATCTCCACGCGCGCGGCGCGGTGCTTCGGCTGCGTGGCCGGCGTGCGCGACAGCACGCCGGTGTCGACGAGCAGCGCCGGCCGGTCCATCACGATCGGCGGCAGGTAGCCGAACGCGATGCCGGCCGTCGTGGTATCCGCGTAGACGCCGAGATCGGGCAGCCACGTGATCGCGTGATTGATCGCGCCGCCGCCGTAACCGGGCACCGACGGCAGCGTGTACACGGAGCCGAGATTGATCAGCACCGGTTCGCTGCGGATGCCGGCCGCCGCGAGCAACGCGCCGAACAACGCGACGTGGTCCTTGCAGTCGCCGTAGCGGTTGCGCAGGATGTCGGTCACGCGGTGCGGCGCGGCGGCCGTCTCGCCGAGAAAAAGCGCGACGTAACGCACGTTCGCCTGCACCCAGTCGTACAGGACGCGCGCGCGATCGCGCGGATCGGCGGTGCCGGCGGTGAGCGCGCGCGCCAGTTGCACGACGGCCGGATCGTTTGCGCCCGGGTCGACGGCCGCGTTGCGGTAGCGCGCGGCGAACGCCGCGTAGTCGGGTAGCGTGGACACCACGAGCCGGTCGCCGTAGGTCGGATAGCCGACCGAGCCGTTCTCGATCCGGTCGTACGTGCCGTGCCGGTATTCGAATGCGTAGCGCGTGCGGCCGTTCGCGGTCACCGGCGGCAGCGCGACGTAACCGCGTGCGTCCGCATGCAGCGGCATGTCGGCCGGCACGTCGAAGATCAGCCGCTGGTTCTCCACCGGCTCGCGCGACGGTTCGACGTAGTAGCCGAAGTAACCTGCGTTGACCGGCTTCGTGCGCGACTTGCGGAACGCGATGCGCGTGCTCGATCCGGCTTCGACGCCGGGAAACACGACGGTGCGCAGCAGCCCGTCCTGGAACGTCGGTGCGCCGGCCGAGCGCGGCTCCTGCACATCGCGGATACCTTCCGGACCGACCGGATGCGCGACGCCGTCGCGATCGATCGTCTCGGCCGCGACCAGGTCGACCTTCTCGAGGTTCTTGTCGAACCACACGTAACGCTGCGCGATCGCATCGATCCCGTTCGCATCGTTCGCGCGCAGTGTCGAATCGTCGTCCTCGTCGAGCGAGCCGTCGTGCTGGATCACGAATACATGGACGTCGCTGACGAGCGTGACGGGCGCGGCGTCGCCCGCGTCGGCGAACGCGGGACGCACGAACGCCAGCGCGATCGCGGTCACGGCAACCGCGAGCGTTGCGGCGCGACCCGGCAGCCTGCCGGTCGATCGGAACGGAAAACGCACCACGTCGAAGCTCTCCGCGCGTTCGTGTTCAGGTCGGGACGCAACGGGCACGCATTGGCGCGCGCCGCGCCCCGTCGTTCGACCCAGTGTGGGTGACGTGCCCGCGAGCGTCAAGCCACGGGGCGGCGGCCCGCGCCGCCATGCACCGGGCGCACGAGGAAGCGCGCATGCGTCATGCAGGCATGACTGTCGAACTTTCGCGCCCTGCTGGCTGCGCGATCGCCATTTATGTCATGTCGCGACATATTATTTGGGCGCGTAACGCGCGCGTGCGAGGTCGCCGAAACGCATGACGATCGGGTGAATTCGACACGCCGACATGGGGATGGAGACATCGTGCCGATCGACACGAATTCGAAATCCGTTATCTCGTGATCGCGTTCGCGCTGCCGGGCGTGATCCCGATCGGTGCGCTGCATCTCGAACGGTGGCATCCTGAACGTGTCGGCGCCGCGATCGGCGCGCGGCTCGGAATCGCGCTGATCGAAGCGATGCCGATGCTGACGCGAACGCGGCCTGGCCCTCGTTCTTGCCCCCCGTTTCCGCTGCGCCGTGTGCGCGTTCGCGGCCCGGGGTCGGAACGAGCGGCACCGGCCCCTACCTGCCGGAGGCGACATGGAAAACGCTATCGTCGCGATCATCCTGATGCTCGCGGTCCTCGTGTTCGCGGTGCTGTTCTTCGCGGAACGGCGCAGCCGCGACCGCACGCGCGACCGGCTGCTGCACCGCTCGTCGCAGCGCTCGGCACGCTCGCATACGCATCACCATTCGTAAGCGGAAAGCGCGCCGCGCACGTCGAGCCCCTTCAAGCGTACAGCCCCGGAATGGCGGCACATGTTTCTCGAGGACATCAACGGGCGCAGAAGGGCGCTCGTGGTCCGGCTGCTTGCGCGTCGAGCGTCGTTGCGTTCAATGGCAATCGCCGACGCGCTTGCCGCGCCACGTCCACGCGAGCGTGTATGCGCCGGCCTGTGCATGCTGCCCGTGCAATTGCCCCTTGAGGTCGTAGCGCGTCGGCGTCACATCGCCCGTCACGGTCGCGTTGCCGCGGCCCTGTTCGTTCGCGCAGCGCGTGCGCCCGGTCCGGCGTGCGTTATTGCTGCACGAGTTCGACGCGGCGGTTCTGCGCGCGGCCGGCGTCGTCGCCGTTGGACGCAACCGGCGACAGCGACCCGACACCCTTCGCGACGAGCCGCGCCGGCGCGATCTTGTAGGTCGTCGCCAGTGCCTGCGCGACGGCCTCCGCACGCTTTTGCGACAGGTCGGCGTTGTGCGCGAACTGCCCTTGATTGTCGGTATGGCCGACGATGTACACCTTCAGCGCCTGATTCGCCGTCAGCAGCTTCGCCATCTCGTCGAGCTGCGGCTTCGACTCGGGCTTCACCTGCGCCTTGTCGGTGTCGAAGTAGATGCCGTACAGCGCGATCTTGCCCGTCGCGGCGAGGCCCTTCTGCAGCGCACCGGAATCGAGCACCTTGACTTGCCCGGTCTGCATCGGCTTCACTTCGACGACTTCCTCGTAGACGAGCGTGCGCTTGTTCGATGCCGAATTGTCCATGATGTGCAGGAACACATACGCATCGCCGGACGCTCGCGGCAGCTTCGCGAGGATCGTGCGGTGCTTGTCGCCGAAGTTCGCGTCGCCGCCGCCCGCCTGCCGCAGCCGGCCGGAATTGATCACGACGCTCTGGAAGTCGTTGCCGCCGCTCTTTCCGCACTGCTCCGCCGTGCAGCGGAACAGAATCTGGAAGCCGCCCTTCTGCAGCGCGTCGAGATAGTTGCGCTCGACTTCCAGCGTCGACCGGCCGCCGTCGATCGCGTACGAGATCCGCGTGATCTTGCCTTCGAGATTCAGGCCCTTGGCGGTCCTCTCGTCGTCGATCGGCTGGTTCGGCAGGAACGCCTCGTCGAACGGCGTCTGCGAATATGCGGTGATGGTCGCGCCGGCGAAACGCGTGAGCAACAGATGATCTTTCGCACCCGGCTTGTCGCCGCCAGCGCTCGCCAGCGACGAAAGTGACAGCAGCGCGGCGGCGAACAGTGCGTTGCGGCCACGGCGCGCGACATGGAATACGGACGATGCTGCGTTCTTCATTGAGCCCCTCGGAAAGGATTTGTCGTTCTGTTGATGGCGTCGAAGCGCGCGCATCTTATCAAATCTTTCCGGGAAAACGGGCAATAGCTTTCGGATACTGAACGTTCTGACGCGCCACGTCATGTTGAATCGTTTCCAGGCGTGCGCGGGCGTCTCCCGCGTGCATCGCTACCCGACGTTCATCGGCAACAACACCATCTGCCGCCCCTCGACGTGCAGCCGCGCCTGCAGCTCGACGGGCGTCTGGTTGTGCAGCCACGCGGTCAGGAAATTCACGCGCCTGAAGATCAGCTTGCTCGCGAAGCACACCGCGTTCGGATAGGCATCGAGCGTCGACGACGCGAGGTTCATGAATTCGACGACCGGGTTCGTGCCGAACGCGATCCGGTAGTCGGCCGCGATGCCGTTGCGGCGGCAGTGCGCGACGTAATAGTCGAGCGCTTCGGTGATCGTGTGACGCAGCCGCTCGAGATGCTCGTGCCCGTCGTACGCCTTCGCATCGACCTCGCCCACCGCGAGAAAGATCACGTTGCGAAAGTGCCCGGGAAACAGCCGGTTCACCCACAGCAGCGCGTGCATGCTCGCGCCGCGATGCTTGCCGACCAGCAGCACCGCGGTCGGCTGCGACGGGTCGGGCTTGCCCGGCGCCATCGCCTCGTCGACTGCAGGCGGCGGCCCCGAGAACAGCGCGTCTTCCTTCGCGAGCTGCGCGCGCGTGTACGCGTAGTGGCGGTTGATCATGACGCACAGCGCGATCACCGCGCTCGTCACGAGCACCGTGAGCCAGCCGCCGGCCGTGAACTTCTCGATCAGCGTGATGACGAGCACCGTCGACGTCACGCTGAACCCGAGCGCCGACAGGAAGAAGTGCTTGAACCAGCCGCGCTCGCTGCGATGGCGCCACCAGTACGTGCACAGCCCCAGCAGCGACATGCTGAACGTGAGGAACACGTTGATGCTGTACAGCACGACGAGCACGTCGACGCTGCCGTGCGTCCACAGCAGGATCAGCAGGCCCGACAGGCCGACGACGATGATGCCGTTCTGCCGCACGAGGCGCGTCGACAGGTCGCGGAAATGGCGCGGCACCCACGAGTCCGACGCCATGTTCGACAGCACCGCCGGCCCGTCGAGAAAACCCGTCTGCGCGCCGACCAGCAGCAGCCCTGCCTCGAACGCGAGCACCGCCGCGAGCAGCGCGTGGCGCGCGACCGCGGAGCCGAGCCCGAGATGATCGATCACGCTGCCGAACACGACCGCGTTGAGCGTCTCGCCTTCGACGGGCCGTGCGTGCCACAGCATGTACAGCAGGATGATGCCGCCGGCCGTGAACGCGAGCGACGTCGACATGTACCACATCGTCGCCTTGCCGTTCGGCACGCGCGGATCGGCGAGCATGTTCACGTTGTTCGACACGGCCTCGAGGCCCGTATAGGTGCCGCCGCCGAGCGAGAACGCGCGCATCAGCAATGCGAGCATCACGAACACGCCGAGCGATTGCGACATCCCGTGCGCCTCGTGCACCGCGTCGGGCACGATCGTCGCCAGCGCGCTGCCGTGCACCGCGACGCCGTACACGATCAGCCCGAAATGCAGCACGACGAAGCCGATGAAGATCGGCAGCAGCACCATGATCGATTCGCGCATCCCGCGGAAGTTGAGCCCCGTCATCAGCAGGATCAGCACGATCTCGGTCGTGAGCTTGAACGCCTGCGCACTGACCGGCAGCAGGCTGAAGAACGCGTCGACACCGCTCGCGAGCGACGTCGCGACGGTCAGCACGTAGTCGACCAGCAGCGCAGCGCCCGACACGAGCCCCGGCTTCGACCCGAGCAGCGAGGTCGCGACGCGATAGCCGCCGCCGCCGGTCGGGAACAGCTCGATCACCTGGTTGTAGCCGAGCGCGATGATGAACACGGTCGCCGCGGTGGCGCAGGCGAGGAACAGCGCAAGCGGCGTGTGGTGCGCGAGCGCGAGGAACGCCTCCTCCGGGCCGTAGCACGACGACGACAGGCCGTCCGCGCCGAGTCCGACCCAGGCCAGCAACGGCGTCACCGCGATCGCATGGCGCGTGCGCGGATCGAGCGGGTCCAGCGGCTTCCCGACGAGCAGCTGCCACATCTTCTGGAATGCGGTCACGGTCCCCTCCCGGGACGCCGGGCGCGGCGGCGTCATCTTCTAAAGCTAGCCGACGCCCGGCCGCTGCACCAGTCCGCACAATCCATGAGACGCGGTCGGCGGCACGGCGTCGCTTTCACCGCGTAAGCGGCCGGCACGCCGCGCGTCGGCCGAAGCGGCGTGCCCGTACCGCCCGCCGGCCGATCGCGCGGATCGCGCACGGCATCGTCATCGCGGCCGCCCTCACCGCCCTCACCGCCTTCGCTGCCTTCGCTGCCTTCGCTGCCTTCGCTGCCTTCACCGCCCCTGACGACCACCGGCCCGATCCCGCCCACCTCTCATCACGGTTCTCCCGCCGGGCGATCACATCGACCACATCGTTCGCATCACCCGCATGACCCGCACGGTTCGCGCCGGACGCGATACCCGCCCGCGCCCCCGTCATGCGTTGTTCCCCGCAATTCGACATTTGTGCGCGCGCAACAATGGCGGTGCCTCGCGGCCGGCGCCGTGCGGGGGCAGGTTTCCACGTCGCCGGCCGCGTCGGTCTCTGAAAAACCACATCTCTCGAGGACATACCATGCAACTCCAATCCCATCCGGCGTGCCGTCCGTTTTACGAAGCAGGCGAACTCACGCAACTGACCGCGTTCTACGAAGAAGGCCGCAACGTCATGTGGATGATGCTGCGATCGGAGCCGCGGCCGTGCTTCAACCAGCAACTCGTCACCGACATCATCCATCTCGCGCGCGTCGCACGCGACTCGGGCCTGCCGTTCGACTTCTGGGTGACGGGCTCGCTCGTCCCCGAGCTGTTCAACGTCGGCGGCGACCTGAGCTTCTTCGTCGACGCGATCCGCAGCGGCCGCCGCGACCAGCTGATGGCCTACGCGCGCTCGTGCATCGACGGCGTATACGAGATCTACACGGGCTTCGGCACCGGGGCGATCTCGATCGCGATGGTCGAGGGCAGCGCGCTGGGCGGCGGCTTCGAGGCCGCCCTCGCGCACCACTACATGCTCGCGCAGAAGGGCGTGAAGCTCGGCTTCCCCGAGATCGCGTTCAACCTGTTCCCGGGCATGGGCGGCTATTCGCTGGTCGCGCGCAAGGCGGACCGCGGGCTCGCGGAATCGCTGATCTCGTCCGGCGAGGCGCATGCGGCCGAGTGGTACGAGGATCGCGGGCTGATCGACCAGACGTTCGACGCGGGCGACGCATATCTCGCGACACGCACCTTCATCGACGTGATGAAGCCGAAGCTGAACGGCGTGCGCGCGATGCTGCGCGCCCGCGAACGCGTGTTCCATCTCACGCGTTCCGAGCTGATGGACATCACCGAGGAATGGGTGCACGCGGCGTTCACGATCGAGCCGAAGGATCTCGCGTACATGGAACGCCTGGTGATGCTGCAGAACCGGCGCGTGTCGAAGCTGCGCACGGTGTGACGTGAGCGGCGCGCCGCCGCGCAAGCGGCGGCGCCCGTCATGCGGGGAGGCTCAGGCGATCAGCCTGAGCTTTCTGGTTTCCGCGAGCCAGGCCTCGAAGGCCTGGGCCGGCATCGGCCGCGCGAAGTAGAAACCCTGCGCGTGGTCGACGCTGATCTGCTTCAGGAATTCGGCTTCCGCGTGCGTCTCGACGCCCTCGGCGACCACCGAGAAACTCAGCGCCCGCGCGAGCGACACGACCGAGCGCACCAGCGCCTGCGAGCGCGGGTTGCGGTCGATGCCCGTGATGAAGCTGCGATCGAGCTTGATCGAATCGAGCGGCAGCCGCGACAGTTGCGACAGCGACGAATAGCCGGTGCCGAAATCGTCGAGGTGAACCTCCGCGCCGAGCTGGCGGAACTGCTTCATCAGCTCGTGCGCCGCTTCTTCGTCCTCGATGAAGCTGCTTTCGGTGAGCTCGATGTCGACGAGGCTCGGCTTCAACCCGGCGCTGTCGAGGATCGACGCGAACTGATCGACGATGTTCATGTCCTGCAACTGCCGCGCGGACACGTTCACCGCGATCCGCACGTCGAGCCCCTTCGCCTTCCACGCGGCGGCCTGCGCGGCCGCGGTGCGCATCACCCAGCGCCCGAGCGGCGCGATCAGCCCCGATTCCTCGGCGAAGCGGATGAACTCGATCGGCGCGACGAGCCCGCGATCCGGCGACTGCCAGCGGATCAGCGCCTCGACGGCGTGCACGTCGCCGGTCGCGATGTCGACGACCGGCTGGTAGTGCAGCACGAACTGCTCTTCCTCGAGCGCCTTGCGCAGGTTCGTGTCGAGCCACATGTACTTCGCGACCTTCTGGTTCATCTCCAGCGAGAACACGCGGTACGTATGCTTGCCCTCTTCCTTCGCGACGTACATCGCGGTGTCGGCGCTGCGGATCAGCGTTTCGAGCGAATCGCCGTGCTGCGGATACATCGCGATGCCGATCGAGCAGCTCGTGTAGACCTCCACCAGCCCGAGGTGGATCGGCGTACGCAGCCGCTCGAGGATGATTTGCGCGGTCGCCTCGAGCAGCGGCCGCGTGCCGTGCTCGAACAGCACCAGGAATTCGTCGCCGCCGAGCCGCGCGAGCGTCGCGCCGGACGGCAGGCAGCCGCCGATGACCGCGGACACGTCCTGCAGCAGGCGGTCGCCGGTGATGTGCCCGTAGTGGTCGTTGACGCGCTTGAAGTTGTCGAGATCGAGGAACAGGATGCCGACCTGGCCGCGCACGTCGGTGCGGTCCGCGGCCAGCGCGACGCGGATGCGCTCGCTGATTGCATGACGGTTCGGCAAGCCGGTCAGCACGTCGGAATTCGCGAGTTCGCTGAGCCGCTGCTGCGCGTTGCGCTCCTCGGTGACGTCGACGCCCGAGCAGATCAGGAACTGCTCGTCGGCGCCGCTGCCGCTCTGCACGAACTTGTTGCGGAACTGGAACAGGCGCGGGCCGTTGACCGTGTTGATGTAGCGCTCGACCTCGAACGCCCGGTTGCTCGCGAAAAAGCCGGTGATGTTGCTGCGCGACTGCGCACCCTGGTCGGGGCTCATGAACAGCTCGAACGCGCTGCGGCCGATCACGTCGACCTCGCGCTTGCCGGTCACTTCCTCGCACAGGCGGTTGAAGCGCTGCACCATGCCGTTGCGGTCGAGGATCACGACGAGCGAATTCACCTCGGACACGACCTGCTCGGCGAACGCGAGCCCGTGCGCGAGGTCGCCCGCGACGGACGCGGTATCGGAATAGGCGGAGGCGGTGCCGGCCCAATTGGCGGTGTCGACCTTCCTGCCGACCAGATGGAGGCTGACCGGATCGCCGAACAGCGCGAGTTCGAGCACGAGGTGCGACGTGACGCCGGTGAGCGCGCGGATTCGCGCGGCCTGCTCGCCGGTCAGCGCCACCGCGACATTGGTCAGGCCGCGAACGGCGGCCAGCTCGAGTGCATTGCTATCGCTGCCGAGCCGCCAGCACGGGCTATGCGTACCGAGATGCGCTTCGAGCACGGCGCGATCGTTTTCGTCATCCATGGACACGCCCCGATCCAGAAAAAACGCACAGTGTAGACGGAGGCGAGCCGGCCGCCCCCGATCCCCGGGCGCGCAGTGCGCCTACCTGGTGGGGCAGTCGTGATGACCGTGCCAGTGGCCCTCGTTCCGTACTTGTTTCCAACCAATGCGAACCGGCGTTCGCGCATCTCGCGCGCAGGTTTTCCAAACGAATGATGGAACCCATCTTATCAAATGACGAAGAAGATTGGCACTCACATTTGGAACGAGGTGTCAAGGAATCGGAACTCGGTTGGCATAACGGATTTTTCGTGATCGGCGGGACGCATGAAGCCGGTCGCGAACGCGTCGAACCCGGCCGGTGGAATCGCCGGAGCGCCCCGCCGGACGGCGGTTTGCGGGAAATCGAGGCATCCCGGCAGCGATGTGTCGGCACGGCGCTGCGGCGGGGTCGGATCGCATTGCGCAGCGCGCGGAATCGGGATTCTCGTTGCCCGTTCGTGCGTGAATGCGCGCCCTTATTCCCAGCGCCGTTGCAACATCGCGTCGATCGGTGCGAGCGAATAGATCGCCGGACCGCGCAGCCGATGCAGCGGCATGAATGGAACCGGTGCGATCGCCGCCCGGAACGCGCGAAAGCGGTGCGGCGGGCGCCCCGCCGCACCGCTTTCCGCGTGCGCCCCCTGCCGCTCAGCCCGCCGCGCCGTACCCGCCGCCGCCCGGCGTTTCGACGACGAACACGTCGCCCGGCGCCATCTGCGCGCGGCCGATATGCTCGAGCGTCTCGACCGTGCCGTCCGCCCGCTCGATCGTGTTGCGACCGAGCGCGCCGGCCTCGCCGCCCGCCGCGCCGAACGGCGCGTGGATCCGGTTGTTCGACAGGATCGACGCGGTCATCGGCTCGAGGAAGCGGATCCGCCGCACCGCGCCGTCGCCGCCGCGCCAGCGCCCGGCGCCGCCGGAACCCGCGCGCAGCCGATGCGAGTCGAGCCGCACCGGATAGCGCCATTCGAGCACCTCCGGGTCGGTCAGCCGCGAGTTCGTCATGTGGGTCTGCACCGCGCCGACGCCCGCGAAGCCGTCGCCCGCGCCGCTGCCGCCGGCGATGGTCTCGTAGTACTGGTAGCGATCATTGCCGAACGTGAAGTTGTTCATCGTTCCCTGGCTCGATGCGACGCAGCCGAGCGCGCCGTACAGCGCGTTGGTGATCGCCGACGACGTCTCGACGTTGCCCGATACCACGGCCGCCGGATACTCGGGGTTCAGCATCGAGCGCGCCGGCACGATCACCGTCAGCGGCTTCAGGCAGCCGGCGTTCAGCGGGATGTCGTCGCCGACCAGCGTGCGGAACACGTACAGCACCGCGGCCATGCAGACGGCCTTCGGCGCGTTGAAGTTGTTGTCGAGCTGCGCGGACGTGCCGGTGAAGTCGATCTCCGCGCGGCGCGCCGCGCGGTCCACGCGGATCGCGACGCGAATCTCGGCGCCGTTGTCGAGCGGATAACGATACGCGCCGTCCTGCAGCGCGCCGATCACGCGCCGCACCGCTTCTTCCGCGTTGTCCTGCACGTGCCCCATGAACGCGAGCACGACGTCGCGGCCGAACTGCCCGACCATCCGCCGCAGCTCGTCGACGCCCTTCTGGTTCGCCGCGACCTGCGCGCGCAGGTCCGCCATGTTCTGCTCGACGTTGCGCGCCGGATAGCGGCCCGACGCGAGCAGCGCGCGCGTGTCGGCATCGCGCAGCACGCCCGCCGACACGAGCTGCCAGTTGTCGATCAGCACGCCTTCTTCGTCGATGTGCGTCGAATCGGGCGGCATCGAGCCCGGCGTCGTGCCGCCGATGTCCGCATGGTGGCCGCGCGAGCCGACGTAGAACAGCGGCGTGTCCGAGCCGTCCGCGAACACCGGCGTGATGACGGTGACGTCCGGCAGGTGCGTGCCGCCGTGATACGGGTCGTTCAGCATGAACACGTCGCCGTCGCGCATGCGGCCGCGGTTGCGCTCGATCACCGTGCGGATGCTCTCGCCCATCGAGCCCAGATGCACCGGCATGTGCGGCGCGTTCGCGATCAGGTTGCCATCGCCATCGAAGATCGCGCACGAGAAGTCGAGCCGCTCCTTGATGTTCACCGAATACGCGGTGTTCTGCAGCCGCAGCCCCATCTGCTCGGCGATCGACATGAACAGGTTGTTGAAGATCTCGAGCCGCACCGGATCGGCATCGGTGCCGAGCGAGCGGCGCGTCGGCAGCGGCGTCGTGCGCGTCAGCACGAGGTTGCCTTGCGCGGTCATCTGCGCGCGCCAGCCGGGTTCGACGACGGTCGTGCCGTTCTTCTCCGCGACGATCGCCGGGCCGTCGATCGCGTCGCCGGCCAGCAGCGCGTCGCGCACGTACAGCGCCGCGTCGTGCCATTGACCGCCGGAATGGAAACGCACGGCGCTGTGCGCGCGTGGCGCCGCGCCCGTGTCGCGCGGCACGAGCGGTGCGATCTCGACCGGCGCATCCGAGCGGCCGATCGCCTCGACCGATGCCAGCTCGGCGACCAGCGGCGTGCCGGGCATCAGGAACGCATAGCGCTGCCGGTACGCGGCCTCGAACGCCTGCTGCATCGCGGCGACGCTGCCGGCCGGCACGTCGAGCGCGGAATCGGTGCCCTGGTAGCGCAGGTGCACGCGCCGCTCGGTCGCGATGCGCTCCGGCGCCACGCCCTGTTCGAGCAGCGCGCCGACCGCGTCGTCGGCCAGCCGGTCGAGCGCCGCGTTCAGCGCCGGCAACGATTCATCGGACAACACGGCTTCCACCGCGCGCTCGCGCATCGCGGTCTGGTCGGCGAGCCCCATCCCGTAAGCGGACAGCACGCCCGCGAGCGGATGCGCGAACACCTGCGTCATCCCGAGCGCGTCGGCCACGCCGCAGGCGTGCTGGCCGCCCGCGCCGCCGAACGTCGTCAGCACGTAGCGCGACACGTCGTGGCCGCGCTGCACCGAGATCTTCTTGATCGCGTTCGCCATGCTGCCGATCGCGATTTCCAGGAACCCTTCGGCCAGCGCCTCGGGCGTGTCGCGCCGCCCGGTCGCCGCGTGAATCTCGTCGGCGAGCGCCGCGAATTTCGCGGCCACGCCGTCGCGGTCGAGCGGCTGGTCCGCATGCGGGCCGAACACGCGCGGGAAGTGATCGGGCTGGATCTTGCCGAGCATCACGTTGCAGTCGGTCACCGTCAGCGGGCCGCCGCGCCGGTAGGCGGCCGGCCCCGGGTTCGCGCCGGCCGATTCGGGCCCGACGCGCAGCCGCGCGCCGTCGAAGCCGAGCACCGAACCGCCGCCGGCCGCGACCGTGTGGATGCTCATCATCGGCGCGCGCATCCGCACGCCGGCCACCTGCGTCTCGAACACGCGCTCGAATTCGCCGTTGTAGTGCGACACGTCGGTCGACGTGCCTCCCATGTCGAAGCCGATCACGCGCTCGAAGCCGGCCGCGCGCGCGGCGCGCACCATCCCGACGATGCCGCCGGCCGGGCCGGACAGGATCGCGTCCTTGCCCTGGAACGCGTCGGCGCGCGTCAGGCCGCCGCTGCTCTGCATGAACTGCAGGTTCACGCCGGGCATCTCGTGCGCGACCTGCTCGACGTAGCGGCGCAGGATCGGCGACAGGTAGGCGTCGACCACGGTCGTATCGCCGCGCGACACCATCTTCATCAGCGGCGACACCTCGTGCGACACCGACACCTGCGTGAAGCCGATCCGGCGCGCGAGGTCCGCCAGCGCGCGCTCGTGCGCGGTGTAGCGATAGCCGTGGATCAGCACGATGGCCAGCGCCTGCACGCCCGAGTCGAACACGCGGCGCAACGCCGCTTCCGCGCGTTGCACGTCGAGCGGCACGACGACGTCGCCGTGCGCGCCGATCCGCTCGTCGACCTCGACGACCGTCTCGTACAGCGCATCGGGCAGCACGATGTCGAGATCGAACAGGCGCGGCCGGTTCTGGTACGCGATGCGCAGCACGTCGCGAAAGCCGCGCGTCGTCGCGAGCGCGGTGCGTTCGCCCTTGCGTTCGAGCAGCGCGTTGGTCGCGACCGTCGTGCCCATCTTCACCATGTCGACGCGCTCGGGCGTGATCGGCTCGCCGTCGGCGAGGCCGAGCAGGTGGCGGATGCCGGCGACGGCCGCATCGCGATACTGCTCGGGATTCTCCGACAGCAGCTTGTGCGTGACGAGCGAGCCGTCGGGCCGGCGCGCGACGATGTCGGTGAAGGTGCCGCCGCGGTCGATCCAGAATTGCCAGCGCGCGGCGTCGGAGGAAACGGGGAAAGTGTGTCGGTCAGTCATGGCGATGAACTCGATGCGTCGTTGAACGAAGGACGAGCGCCGCCGCACGGCGCGCGTCGCGCGCCGCGTGAGGGCTTCGATGAAAAGGGAGCGGTAGAAAGGCGGCGGGCGGGCGCCCGCCCATGCGGCGTTATGCGGCGTCGAGTTCGCGGCCGCGCGTCTCGGGCAGCGTCAGCGCGGCGACGATCAACACGCCGTAGGCGGCGACCGCGAAGATCCCGATGCTCGCGCCGAGCCCGTAGTGCTTCGACAGCGCGCCGATCAGGAACGGGAACAGGGCGCCGATCGCGCGGCCCACGTTGTAGCAGAAGCCCTGGCCCGAGCCGCGCACCCGCGTCGGGAACAGCTCGGTGAGGAACGCCCCCATCCCGGAGAAGATGCCCGATGCGAAGAAGCCGAGCGGGAAGCCGAGCCACAGCATCGACGCGTTCGTGAGGTGCAGCACCGGCGACGTGTAGGCGAACGCGATCACCATCGAGCCGAGCGCGAACAGGATGAAGTTCGGCTTGCGGCCGAGCCGGTCGGTCAGGTACGCGCTCGTCAGGTAGCCGACCCACGAGCCGAAGATGATCATCGCGAGATAGCCGCCGGTGCCCATCACGGTCAGGTGCCGCTCGGTCTTCAGGAAGGTCGGCAGCCAGGTCGTGATCGCGTAGTAGCCGCCCTGCGCGCCGGTGGTCAGCAGCGCCGCGCGCAGCGTCGTCGACAGCAGTTTCGGCGCGAAGATTTCGGTGAGGCGCGGCGCGTCGGCTACCTTCGCCTGCGTGGCCTTCTCCTTCTCGTAGACGTCCGGCTCCTTCACGTAGCGGCGGATCACGACCACCAGCAGCGCCGGCGCGAGGCCGACGAGGAACAGCGCGCGCCAGGCCTGTTCGGCCGGCAGCACCGAGAACAGCAGCGCATACAGCAGCGCCGACAGCCCCCAGCCGATCGCCCAGCCCGACTGCACGAGGCCGACCGCCTTGCCGCGATCGCGGGCGCGGATCACTTCGCCGATCAGCACCGCGCCGGCCGTCCATTCGCCGCCGAAGCCGAAGCCCATCAGCGCGCGCGCCGCGAGCAGCTGGTGATAGTTCTGCGCGAGCCCGCACAGCGCGGTGAACACGGCGAACCACAGCACCGTCAGCTGCAGCGTGCGCACGCGGCCGATCCGGTCGGACAGGATGCCCGCGATCCAGCCGCCGAGCGCCGACGCGAGCAGCGTCATCGTGCCGATGAAGCCGGCGTCCGCGAGCGAGATGCCCCACGTCGCGACGAGCGTCGGGATCACGAACGACAGCATCTGCGTATCCATCCCGTCGAGCATGTAGCCGACCTTGCAGCTCCAGAACGCGCGGCGTTCGCGCGGCTGCGCGTCCGCATACCATCCGAACAGGCCGTTGCGTGCGGGGCCCGCGGGGTCGGCGGCGGGCGCCGCGAGGGTCTTGCTTTCCATGGTGAAGCTCCTGTCGAAATATGCGGTCGAAACCTTGCGTGTGGTGTCGTGCGCTTCTTGCGTCGTGCGTTGCTTGCGCGCGTCGCGCCGCGGGTGCGCGCCGCCCTCCGGGCGGGCGGATCGTCTGTGGTCGCGGCATGCCGCCGCGCCGGGGCCGGACCGGCGCCCGTGCGGGCCGCCGGCGTCGGTCGGGTCAGAACACGGCCAGCGACGCGTTCGTGATGTCGGTCATCAGCATGTAGCCGGGCGTATGCGCGATCGCGAGCGGCAGCTTCGCGTCCATCAGCGCGGTTTGCGGCGTCACGCCGCACGCCCAGAACACCGGCAGTTCGCCGTCGCGCACCGTCACCGCGTCGCCGAAATCGGGCGCGCCGAGATCGGCGATGCCCAGTTCCTGCGGATGGCCGATATGGACCGGCGCGCCGTGCACGCCCGGGAACCGGCTCGTGATCTGCACCGCGCGGATCGCGTCGGCGCCGCGCAGCGGCCGCATCGACACGACCAGCTGGCCGCCGAAGATTCCCGCGCGCCGGTTCGGAATCGTCGTACGGTACATCGGCACGTTGCGACCCTCCTCGATGTGGCGCAGCCCGATCCCTTCGCGCGCCAGCATGTCCTCGAACGAGAACGAGCAGCCGATCGCGAACACGACGAAATCGTCGCGCCACAGCGCTTCGAGCGATTCGACCCGCTCCGTCAGGCGCCCGTCGCGGTAGACGTTGTAGCTCGGCACGTCGGTGCGGATGTCGAGATCCTCGCCGAGCACGTCGAGCCGGAACGCGCCGGGTTCGCCCACGCCCAGCAGCGGGCACGCTTTCGGGTTCGCCTGGCAGAAGCGCAGGAAGTCGTGCGCGTACGCGTTCGGCAGGATCGCGAGATTGGCTTGCGCGAACGGGCCGCACTGGCCGGCCGTCGGGCTGCGAAACGTGCCGTTGCGCACGGACTGGCGGAATTCGGTAGGCGTCATGATGGTCGCGGGCAGATCGATATGTCGTCGGAATGACGGTTGCGTCAGCGGATACGGCGAAGAATAGAAAAGAAAAAATTTTGTCGCCAACGAGTTTTTTTGCGTCGCGTGTATAGAATTTCTTTACACGAAGCCGGGTTTTCCCCAGTCCCGTTCATTTTTTCAGCGGGGCAAGCTGCGCGCCCAACGCCTTGCCGACCGCCATGAACACGCGTTTCCTCGAAACCTTCGTCACGCTCGCGAAGCTGCGCAACTTCCGCACGACGGCCGCCGCGCTGCATGCGACGCCGGCCGCGATCTCGCAGCGCCTGAAGGCGCTCGAGGACGAATTGCAGACCGTGCTCGTCGATCGCGACAGCCGCGAATTCCGGCTCACGCCGAACGGCGAGTACCTGCTCGGCTATGCGAAGGCCGTCGTCGAGGCGACACACGAGCTGCAGGCCGCCGCGGCCGGCGAAAGCGCGCTGCGCGGCAAGTTGCGGCTCGGCGTGATCGAGACGGTCGTGCACAGCTGGCTGCCGCATTACCTGCGCCGCCTCGCCGCCGACTATCCGCAACTGGAGATCGACCTGACCGTCGACGTCAGTGTCGTGCTGCAGCGCCGGCTGATGGCCGGCGAACTGGACCTGATCATTCGCGTGGAGGGAAGCGACGAGGCGTCGGTCGTCTGTGACGCGCTCGCGAACTATCCGGTGCGCTGGATCGCGCGCGCGGGGCTGCTGCCGACTGCGCGCGCCGGCCTCGCGCGGCAGGTGCTGCGCCAGCCGATCCTGACCTACGGGCGCGGTACCGCGCCGCACCGCGCGCTCGAGGACATCGTGCGCACGCTCGCGCACGCGCATGGCGTGCCGCTGTCGGAGACGCGCATCACCGGCTCGCCGTCGATCTCGGTGATCGTGCAGCTCGTGCGCGACGGCTTCGGCGTCGCCGCGATTCCGGTGCTGTTCGTGGATGCGCTGATCGCGAGCGGCGAGGTCGTCGAGCTGCCGCTGCAGCCGTCGCCGCCGTCGATCGTCGTGTCGATGTCACGGCGGGCGGACGCGCCGAAGTTCGTGCATGGCGCGTCGATCGCGGCACGCGCCGCGTGTCACGAGTATTGCGAGAAGAGCAACCGGCTGCTGGTCGAGGCGCTTTGATGTCGTGTGGCGATGCCGGGCGGATCACGCACGGCGCCTGAATCGCCCGTTCGGCGATCGGCTTACGCCGGCTGCCGCGCATGCGGCTGCGCGAGCTTGCCGTCGCCGTACTCGTGCAGCACCTGCGAGATCACCACGCGATAGCCGTCCAGCCAGCGCGCCTGCTTCGCCTTCGCTTCCAGATGCGCGGGATGCTGCATCAACTGCCGCAGCGCCGCCTCCGATTCCCAGTAGTAGACGTTCTGGATCAGCCCCGCCTCGGCGTTCTCCCACGTCTCCTCGCCGAGGTAGCCGGGCGTCGCGCGCGCCATGTCGGCGATCTGCCGGTCGAGGCGGTGGAATTCGTCGTCGTATTGCCCTGCGCGGAAAATGAAGGTCGATGCGTACATGCGCGCCCCATCGGAGACGGTTGAAAGAGCGCCAAGTGTAAGGCACGCGCGGCGTGCCGCCGGTGTCACGCGGTGAGCGCGATGGAAGCGTGCCGATCGTCGAGCCACGCGTCGATGCGCGGGGCGTCGGTGCGCGTGCCCGCCGTGGCGGCCGGCATGGCGGCGAGTGCGTTCCCCGCACGTTCGAGTGCCTGCGCAAAGCCGCGCAATTCGGCCGTCGCCGGCCGGTCGTCAAGACGACGGCGTGCGAGCGCCGCCTCGATACGTGCGTCGATCAACGCGCGCTGCGCGTCGATGAAGTCGATGCACAACGCGCGGCAATGTGCGGACACCGATGCGACCGCCAGCAGCACCGGCACGATCGACATCGTCAGGTAACCGCCGGGCGCAAGCCGCGCCAACGCCGCGCGCACCTGCGGTCCGCCGTCGATCAGCGATGCGAACACCGCGTCGCGCCATACCGCACGCTCGAACGCGAGCGCATCGCGAAACGTGTCGAGCGCCGCGCGGTCCGCGAGCTGCCCTGCCGTCACGAGCGGCAGCGCCGACGCCATATCGACGGAAGCCGTGCCGTCGTCCGCGCCGACGATGCAATTCGCACCGAGCCACGCCGTCTCGTCGCGCCGCCCGGCGAGCACGCGGGATTGCAGGCGGTCCGGCAGCATCGGATCGAGCGGCACGGCGCCGCAGATCGAAGGCTTGTCCGCATGCACGCTGCAGCGGCCGTCGTCGGCCAATGCAGGACAGCGCCCGAGCGACGGATAGTCGTAGCCCTGAAGCGTCAGCGCAATCCATTCGTCGTTCGCGCCGCGTGCGCGGTGGAACAACGCGTTCGCGAGCGCATCGCAGGCGGCGATGTCGTCCGCGTCGAGCGCATGCTCGCGTCCGCCCGCGCGCGTTCGTTCACCGATGCGCCGCTTCGGCACACGATGGATCGTCAGCGCGCCGACGAAGCGGTGCCGATGCCGGAACAGTTCGCGCAACGACAGCGTCGGCGCGCTGTTGCAGCAGCGGCCGCACGCATTGCACGCGAGGCGGTAGTCGTCTACCACGGCCGCCGCACCGAGTCCTGATAGCGTGTCAGGATGAAATGCGCGACGTCGTGCGAGTGATACGCGGCGACGAGCTGCGCGACCCACGGCTTCGTGCGGTCGGCGTCGCGCACGGTCAGCACGTTCGCATACGGCGAGCGCGCATCCTCGAGATTGATGCTGTCGCGCGCCGGTTGCAGCCCAGCGCGCGCGGCGTCCTCGTAGTCGATCGCGACGAACGCGGCCGAGTCGAGCGCCGCATGCAGCCGGTCGCGGCGCAGCGCGACGAACTTCAGCGCGAGCCGGTTGCCCGTCACGTCGCGCAGCGTCGCGTGCAGGCCGGCCTGGTCGCGCAGCGTCACCAGCGTGTCGTTCTGCAGCAGCACGAGCGCGCGAGCCATCCCGCGCGGATCGGCCGGGATCGCGACCGTCGCGCCGGGCTGCAGTTCGTTCAGACTCCTGATCTTTCGTGAATAGAGCGCCATCGGCAGCGTGACGGTCGGCGCGACGGCGTTCAGTGCATGACCTTTCGCCGTGCGCGTCGCGGCAAGGCGCTGCGCGTCCTCGAAGCTCGCCGCGTCGATCCTGCCGTCGGCGAGCGCGGTATCGATGCGCGACGCGTCGTCGAATTCGACGACGTCGACATTCAGCCCGCGCGTGGCGGCGACACGCTTCACCTCGTCCAGGATGTCCGCATGCACGCCGCGCGTCACGCCGACGCGGATCGTCGACGTGACGGTTTCGGCCGCAACGATCCAGCCCGAATGGGCGACACCGCACGCAACGATCAACGACGCGGCAACGCAATGCATCACCCGCTTCATGACGCATCCCTCAGAATCGTGCGGAACCCGATATGCGATGCACCGAGATCCGCTTCCTGCTGCTCGCGCGACGACGCGCGATAGCGCACGCAGTAATCGCGCGAGCACAGGAACGAGCCGCCCTTGATCACCATCGGCGTGTCGTGCCGGCGCGTCGGCGGTGCGACGGCCGCCGTGTCGCCGTTCGTGTGCGACTGATGCTGGCCCGTGTATGTGTCCTTCGTCCATTCCCACGCGTTGCCGATCATGTCGTACAGATGGAAACCGTTCGCCGCATAACAGCCGACCGGTGCGAGGCCCGCGTGGCCGTCCTCGGCCGTATCGAGCACCGGGAACGCGCCCTGCCAGTAGTTCGCGGCCGGCTTGCCCTGCGCGTCGCGCGGCGCCGCATCGAGCGACGCGTCGTCGCGACCGGCCTTGCCCGCGTATTCCCATTCGGCTTCGGTCGGCAGATCGCGGCCGAGCCAGCGCGCATACGCGAGCGCGTCGCGCTGCGTGACGAGCGTGACGGGCAGGTTGCCGAGCCCGTCGACGCTGCTGCCGGGGCCGCGCGGCTGCCGCCACGATGCGCCCTTCACCCAGGTCCACCATGCGAGGTCGCGCGCGTTCAGCTCGTCGCGCGTCGGCACGTGAAACACGGCCGCGCCGCCCTGCTGCTCGGCCTCGGTCACGTAGCCGGTCGCCTGCACGAACGCGGCGAACTGCGCGATCGTCACGTCGGTCTGGTCGATCCAGAAGCCGCCGACGCGCGTCTTGCCGTCGCCCGCCGGACGCTCGTCCGCATAGCCGCGTGTGCTGCCGAACACGAACGCGCCGCCGCTCAGGTGCACCATCCCGGCCTTCGGGTCGTCGCGCCACTTCGCGGGCAGGCCCGAGTAGCGCTCGCACTGCCGCTCCGAGCCGAGCGGCACGAGCGGGCGGCCGCGATTCGCGTCGTCGAAGGCGCCGGCGGGCGGCGCCGACGGGCTCGCATAGCCGACGGCGAACGCAGCCGCGAACAGCGTGGCCGCGAGCGCCGCGCCGAGTGTCCGGAAGCGGAACCGCATCGTGCCGTCCTCAGTAGTAGCCGCGCGGACGCAGCGATTCCACCCCGCCGACGTTGCTCATGTACGTCTTCCACTGGTCGACGAGCGTGCTGATCACCGACGGGTTCTGCGCCGACACGTCGGTCGTCTCGCCGCGATCCGCTGCAAGGTCGTACAGCTGCCAGTGGCCATCGAGCGGCCCGAGCGGCGGCTCGGTCCACAACGCCTTCCAGCGGCCGTCGGCGCTGCGCAGGTATGCGCGGCCGTACGCTTCGTCGCCGAACGGCGTGGTATGCACCTCGCCCGTCGCCGAGCCGGTGAGCACCGGCAGCAGCGACTGGCCCGTCGGCGGATAGACGTAGCGGTTGTTGTAGACGACCTTGCCCTTGTTCTGGTCGACGCCCGTCAGCGTGTTCACGAGCGGCGGCGCCGGTTGCGACGGCGGCGTGACGCCCGCGACCGCGAGGAAGGTCGCCGTGTTGTCGGTCACGTGCGTGAACGCGCGCAGCGTCGGCAACTGGCGTGTCTGCCCCGGCAGCCGCACGATCGTCGGCGTCGACACGCCGCCTTCGGCCGAATAACCCTTCGTGAGCCGGAACGGCGTCGCGCTCACTTCGGCCCAGCGCAGCCCGTACTGCAGCCGTTGCGCGTTCTGCTTGCCGTTGTCGGTGCCGAGCGTCGAATAGACCGGCTCCTGCCCGTTCGCGGTGTCGGTCGCCGTCGGGTCCGCGCCGGAGTCGATCGGCCAGCCTTCCGCGCCGTTGTCCGACTGGAACATGATGAACGTGTTGTCGTATTCGCCGATGTCCTTCAGGTGCTGGATCAGGAGGCCGATGTTGTAGTCGAGATTCTCGACCATCCCCGCGTAGATTTCCATGTAGCGCGCCTGCGCGCGGCGCTCGGCCGGGCTCAGGCTCGCCCACAGCTTGTCGACCTTGCCGGTGCCGTAGTCGCTGTAGCCGTCGGCGGCGGAATGCACGGCGCTGATGTACTTCGCGTTCGCGGTGCCGTTGTTCGCCGTCGCCGGCGACGCGGCCGTCGTTTCGGGCAGGCCGTCGAACGGCTTGAAGTCGGCGGGGATCAGGCCGAGCGCCTTCTGCCGCGCGATCCGCGCGTTGCGGATCGCATCGTAGCCGGCGTCGTATACGCCCGCGTACTTGTGCAGCCACGGGTCCGGCACCTGCAGCGGCCAGTGCGGCGACGTGTAGGCCGCGTACGCGAAGAACGGCTTGCCGTCCTGCCTGTTCGCATCGATGTACGAGATCAGCTTCTGCGTATAGAAGTCCGTCGAGTAGAACACGGCCGGATTGCCGCCCGCGCCGCCCGGCTGTCCGGGCTGGCCCGGCTGCACGTAGCTGCCGTCTTCCGTGTAGTTCGACGAGCCGGCCGGCTCGTGCGCGAAATGGTTCGTCGCCGCGCCGCCGAGCAGCACGTAGCTGCGCTCGAAGCCCCACTGGTCGGGCGTCTGTCCGCTGCCCGTCGCACTGCCGACGATCCCCGAGCCGATGTGCCACTTGCCGGCGATGTACGTGTGATAGCCGGCGTCCTTCAGTAGTTGTGCGAACGACAGCGCGCGATCGTTCAGGTAGCCCTCGTAGCCGGGCAGCGCGCGCCGCTCGTCGGTCGGCACGCCCATCGTGCCTTCGCCGACGAGGTGGTGGTCGGTGCCGGAAATCAGCATCGCGCGCGTGATCGCGCAGACGGTGCCCGTGTGGTGGTTCGACAGGATGCGGCCCGACGCGACGAGCGCGTCGAGGTTCGGCGTGTTGATCTCGCCGCCGAATGCATGGATGTCGGAGTAGCCGAGATCGTCGGCCATGATGTACAGGATGTTCGGGCGCTTCGCGGCCTGCGGCGGTGTCGCGGCCGACTGCGACGGCGCATCGCTGTCGACGCCCCCGCACGATGCGAGCGACAACACGCCGGCAATCGCGGCGCAGACGACACGGAAACGGAAGGCATGCAACGGCGACGCGGACTTTTTCATTTTGTCGAACGCTCGATTACGGATCGGCGATCTTAGCGGCGCCCGCGCGGCGCCCAAAGTCGGATTCGTCACATGCTAACGGGAAGCAGGAATATGCACGCCGCCCGTTGATCGACGACTCGCGCCGTCATGCACGCGTTGCGTCAGTTGCGTCCGCCGAGGGTACCGCCGTCGTTCACCGCGAGCGCGTTGACCGTCACGCCGTGTCCGGCGAGTTCCAGCGCCCACGTGCGCGTGCAACCGACGAGCGCGCTCGCGCGCGGCGCATGCACGACCCGCACCGATTGTCCGTCAGGCGCAGAAAACGCGTGTGGTCGCCGTCGTCCGCGTCTTCCGCATCGCCCGATCCTGCGGCGTCGCTACGTAGCGTGAACGCTGCGCCGCGGCACGCGCTCGCCGTCGGCGTCGTCCGATGCCAGCATGCGCGGAATCTCGTCGACGAACGCATCGATGACGACGCGCACCTTCGACGGCACGTTGCGCGACGCCGGCCGCACCGCGAACACTTCGGCGCCCGACACGCTGTCGCTGTCCATCACGAGCGCGAGACGCCCGTCGCGCACGTACGGCGCCATCAGCCAGCACGGCAGCCACGCGAGGCCCGCGCCGGCTGCGGCCGCGTCCGCGATCGCCAGCAGGTCGTCGAACCGCAGGCGGCCGGCCGGGCGATGGTCGTGCACCGCGCCGTCCGGGCCGATGATCCGCCACGGCGTCGGCTGCCCGCCGCGCGAATACGCGATGCCGACGTGCGACGCGAGCTCGTCGGATCCAGTCGGCCGGCCGTGACGTTCGAGATACGCCGGCGATGCGCAAATGCCCATCCTCTGTACGCCAAGCCGCCGCCCGACGAGCGTGCTCGTATCCGCAAGCTCGCCGATGCGCACCGCGATGTCGAAGCCGTCGTTGACCAGGTCGGCCAGGCGATCGCTGAACGACACGTCGATTTCAAGCCGCGGATAGCGCTCGATGATGCGCCGTACGACGGGCGCCACACATTGCCGGCCGAACAGCACGGGCACGCTGATCCGCACGCGCCCGGCCGGCTCGCGCCGGCCCGAGTCGAGCGCGGCCTCCGTCTCGCCGAGTTCCACCAGCAACCGCCGGCACTGCTCGTAATAGACGAGCCCTTCGTCGGTCAAGCCGAGCTGGCGCGTCGTGCGCTGCAAGAGCCGCGCGCCGAGCCGTTGTTCGAGACGCGCGACGATCTTCGCCACGGCCGAGCGCGTCATGCCGAGGCGCAGCGCCGCCGCGGCGAAGCTGCCCGACTCGACGACGTCGACAAATTCGGCGATGCCTCTCAGCCGCTCGTCCATGCAGTTCCACTCCGATGGGATGACAGGTTTGTATCCGTGCCGGCGACAATCGTTGGCCGAATAATCGCCAATGCGTCCGGACGCGCAACACTATGATAGTCCGGTCTATCTCGAAAAAGGAGTCGACATGCACGCATGGCAAATCAGACCGGGGGACGGCATTGCCGCGCTCCGGCGCATCGACGCGACGCGTCGCCCCGTCGGGCCAACCGACGTCGTCGTGAAAATCCACTCGGCAGGCCTGAACTACCGCGACCTGATGTTCGCGCGCGGCGACTATCTCGGCATCGGCAAGGACGCGCTGATTCCTGTCGCCGACGGCGCCGGCGAGGTCGTCGAAACCGGCCGCGACGTCACGCGCTTCAAGCCGGGCGATCGCGTGATCAACACGTACTTCCCGCGCTGGATCGACGGGCCGCCCACGCCGCAGAAAGTCTCCGGTTCGCCCGGCGCGCAATTCGACGGCGTGCTGGCCGAGCACTTCGTGTCCGACGAAGCGGCGCTGGTCGCGATTCCCGCGCATCTCGACTACGACGAAGCGGCGACGCTGTCGTGCGCGGGCATCACCGCATGGAACGCGCTGTTCGCCGACGGCGGCGCGGGGCCGGGCTCGACCGTTGTGCTGCTCGGCACGGGCGGCGTCTCGATCGTCGCACTGCAGCTCGCGCACGCGGCGGGCCTGCGCACGATCGTCACGTCGTCGAGCGACGCGAAACTCGAACGCGCCCGCGCACTCGGTGCGGATGCAACGATCAACTATCGCGCGACGCCCGAGTGGCAGCACGAAGTGCTGCGGCTCACCGGCGGTGCGGGCGCGGATCTCGTCGTGGAAGTCGGCGGACACGACACGCTGCCGCGCTCGGTCGCCGCGACGAAGCTGGGCGGCGTCGTGTCGGTGATCGGCGGCGTCAGCGGGTTCGGCGGCCCCGAACTCGGGCTGCTGTCGCTGATCGGCGGCATTCGGAAACTGCACGGGATCATGGTCGGCAGCCGCGCGATGCTCGACGACGTCGTGCGGCTCGTCGATGCGAAACGGATCAGGCCGGTGGTCGATCGCGTGTTCGGCTTCGACGAGGCGCCGCAAGCGTATGCGTACCTGCAGTCGGGCCAGCATTTCGGCAAGGTCGTGATTCGCGTCGCTTCGTAACGGATGGATGAAGGCGGCCGCCGCCGCCTTCTTTCCCGCACACCCGGAACCCGTGCCGGATCCCCGGACGTCCCCGGATCGCCGGCTTCGCGACGCCGGTCGTCGCGTCGTCGCGTCGTCGCGTCGTCGCGTCGTCGCGTTGTAGCGTTGTAGCGCACCGTCGTGTACACGTATCGCGCGCCGACGAACGACGCAGGCATGAACCGAACCTTGCCGTTCACTTCGACGTTCCGATACCTGATCGACGTTACCGTCGCGCCGTTCGTCGAACGGACGCGGCATGCGCCGCGCGTCAGATCTTCGCGGTCAGCGTGATCCCGACCGTGCGCGGATCGCCGTACAGCACCGGATACGCGCCATACGACGGCAGCAGCTCGAGCTTCTTGTAAACCTTGTTCGTCAGGTTCGTCACGTAGCCCGTCACGATGTATTTCTGGTTCGGCGTCGTGTACGACACATGCGCGTTCAGCACCGTATAGCCGCCTTGCCAGAGCTGCGGCATCGTCTGCCGCGTCGCGCTGAAATATTCGCGGCTGCGGTAGTTCACGTCGCCCCCGGCCGTCAACGTGCCGAACGACACCGGCACGCGATAGTCGAAGCCCGCGTTCAGCGTCGTATGCGGCGAACGCGCGAACGAGTTGCCGACGGCCGTCGGCACGTAGCGGAACTCCGTGAAGCGCGTGTTCAGCATCCCGAGGTTCGCGAACAGGTACAGGCTGTTGACCGGCTGCGCCTTCAGCTCGAGTTCGAAGCCGTCCGCGCGCCCCTGCCCCGCATTCGACAACGTCGACACCGGCGGCCCGCCGAACGGGTTCGGCGCGAGCGCGAATACCTGGATGTCGCGATAGTCGTAGTGGAACACGCTCGCGTTGACGATCAGCCGCTTGTCGAACCACTCGCTCTTGATGCCGATCTCGTAGTCGGTCAGGTACTCCGGCGACACGGTGGACACCGTGCTCTGCGTATACGCGTTGCCGTTGTAGCCGCCCGAGCGGAAACCGCGTGCATAGCGGAAATATGCGCGCACGTTGTTGCTGAGCGCATATTCCGGCGTGAGATCCCAGGTCGGCGCACGCCACGTGTTCGTCTGGTTCTGCTGCGCGCTGACCGCGAGCGGCGACGACACCGACGACGGCGACCACCAGCTGTTCGGATCGCTGAACGTCACGCTGCCCGTGCCCTGCAGCCCCGTCAGATTGATGGTCTTGCGCTCGATCGTGTAACGCAGCCCGCCCGTCACGTTGAAACGGTCGGTGAAACGGTACTTGACGCTGCCGAAGATCGCCGCGCTCTGCGTGTGCTGCGTGAGGTCGGTCTGGTGGTAGAACGCGGGCGATGGCGCGCCCGGCAGGCCGCCGCCGGCGCCCTGCTCGGCCAGTTGCTCGGTAAACAGGTGCGTGCCGACCAGCCAGCTCAGCCGCTCGCTCTGCGGCGATTCGAGCCGGAACTCCTGCGAGAACTGGCGGCTCGACAGGCGGTCATGCGAGCGTGCCGCATCGAACGGCGAATAGTCCTCGTCGTCCTGATACCAGCGGTGCAGCCCTTCGAACGCCGTGATCGACGTCAGCGACACCGCCGGGTTGATGCGCCAGTGCGCGGTGAGCGACGTACCCCAAGTCGAGATGTGATCGCTCGACGGCGCATTGAGCGACACCGTGTACGGATCGGTCGACCCGACGAAGCCGAACTGGTTCGCGCCGCCGCGACCCGCGCCCTCCGCGTGCCATGCATCGCCGCCGCCCGTGTAGTTGCGGCCGTGGATGTTGAACAGGAAATCGGTGTCGGACGTCGGCACGGCCAGCACCTGGAAGCGCACCGCGTTGTCGTGGAAGCCGCCGAAGCGCCCTTGCTGCACGGTGTTCGTGTAAACACTGTCGGCATTCTCGTGATACACCGACACGCGCGCGGCCAGCACGTCGTTCTTGCCGATCGGACCGCCGATCGCGGCTTCCGCGAGCCGGCTGTTGTACTGGCCGAGGCCGAGCTTGCCGTAGCCGCTCACGTCGAAGGTCGGCTTCTGCGACGTGATGCTGAGCGCGCCGCCGACGGTATTCTTGCCCCACAGCGTGCCCTGCGGCCCGCGCAGCACCTCGATGCGATCGAGGTCGAACAGCGGAAAACCCTGCCCGAACACGCTGTTGATGTATACGTCGTCGAAGTACACGCCGATCGGGCTCAGCGAAAGGTCCGAAGGATCGTTGCTGCCGACGCCGCGCAGGAACCAGCGCGGCCGTTCGCGGCCCTCGGTCGATTGTCCGTTGAAGTTCGGCACGTACTTCGTCACGTCGTTGATCACGCGCAACTCGTTGTTCTTGATCGCGTCGCCGCTCAGCGCACTCACCGCGACCGGCACGTCCTGAATGCGCTCCTTGCGCCGGCGCGCGGTCACGGTCACCGTGCCGAGATTCGCTTCGCGTACGGTCGACCCGCGATTCGCGCCGGTGGTCTTCGGCGCTGCCGCGGTCGCGTCGTCCGACGCCTGTTGCGCCGGCTTCGCGTCCGGCGCCCCCGCGGTCGCCGCGCCATCCTCTGCCCATGCGGGCAACGATACGGTGCCGCCCGTCAGCAGTCCCCCCAGCGCGGTGACGATTAGTTTTTTCCTGAACATCGATGAGTCATCCTGTTTGATCGGTTGAACGCACGTGCGTGCGCGACGCACGGGTTCTGTATTGCAATTCGGATGCCAGCATCGAGAAGCCCGTCACACGGGGCTGCCGGCACGCGCACGGTGCCGGCGTTGCTGCATACGCATCTGTGGAAGAAAGCAAACTGCTGGTCTCGCAACACCGGCAGCCAAGATCGTCAGGATAGCTTTGCAGGCAGCGGCTGCGCCGCACCGCGACGGCTCCCGGCGAACCGCAGCGCGAACGCCACCAGCACGACCACCGGCAGCCAGCACAGAAACACGGCCTGCAATCCGACGACCGGCACGAGCGCACTGCCGGCCAGCGGTCCGCAGAACGCGCCGGCCATCGACGCGAGGTTGTACAGGCTCGACACCTGGCTCTTGTCGGCCGGGTGGCGGCCCAGGTGCTGCATGTTGACGAGATGCAGCAGCGATGACCCGGCGCACAGCGCGGCGAGCCCTGCGCCGACGATCCACGCGTCGCGCGCGAGGCCGAGCGCGAGCAGCCCGGCGATGCCGCCTGCGAGACCGAACGCATGGCAACGGCGCCCGGTCATCCGCTGGGCGACATTGCCGAGCCCGAACAACGCGATCACCGCAACGGCACCCTGCAAGGTGAGCAGCGCGACGGCGCGCGTCTGCGACAGTCCGAGCGACTGAATCGCGAGCACCACCGTATACGTGCCGACGAGCGAGCGTGTCGCGCTGTTCACGGCCTCCAGCACGAGTTGCTCGCGCACGTCGTGGCTCCACGCGAGCGCGAGCAGCGCGCGCAGCGTGCCCGTTTCAGGCCGTGCGCGGCGCGGCGGCTGCTCGGCGTCGCCAAGCAGCATCCGGCTGAACAACGCCATGCCCGCGAAGCTCGCCGACGCCGCGCAGAACGTCGCGACCGCGCCGTGCGCGCCGATCAGCCAGCTCGCGAGCCACGGCCCCGCCATGCCGGTTCCGACCGACATGGCCGCGCGATACCAGCCCGCGCGCGCGAGGCCGATCTGCGCGAGACGCGCAAGGAATACGCCGTTGATCGACACGATCCGGAACGGGATGCATAGCCCGATCAGCCCCTGCGTGAGCGCGATCAGCGGCCACGCGCCGGTAAACGGCACGATGAGATTGAGCAGCATCGGCCCCATGCTCGCGGCGAAGTACACGCGCCGCGCGCCGTAGCGCGCGACGAGCAGCCCGGCAGGCAGGGTCATCAGTGCAATGCCGAGGGGCTCCATCGCGGCGATGATGCCGAGCCGCGCGCTGTCGACGCCGAGTGCCAGCGCATACAACGTCGTCGCGAGCTGCGCCATGCTGATCGTCGTGCCGCTCGCGAGCGCGAGCAGCATGAAGCCGCCGGTGAAGCGCTCGCGCCGCCATGCGCCGGCGACGCGTGCCGGCACGCTCACCGCGCGGCGTCGCGAAACGATGCCGCGATGCCGTCGAGCGCACGCCGGTCGATCCACGCGCGCACGTCGAAGTCGGCGGGCAGGAACCGCCAGTCGACCAGGAAACGCTTGAAATCGTCGAGCGCGGCGATCGACGCTTCGTCGAGATCCGTGCGCAGCCGCCGGTGGACGTCCGCGCCATAAGCCAGCCGCAGCCAGTCGTGGCCCGACCCCGTCTCGCGGCCGAGATAGCCGAGCACTTCCTCTTCGTGCTCGCGCGCCCAGCCTTCGACATCCGTCACGCGCGCGAGGAAGCGGCTGACGATGTCGGGATGGCGCTCGAGCGTCGCTGCGTTGACGGTCAGCGGCCGCGGCGAACCGTTGTTGATGCGGATCTGCGGATCGGGATGAAAGCCGATGTCGACGACCGGCTGCGCGCCGATCAGGTGCGCGGCTTCGAGCCCGAGCGAGCCTTTCACGTAGATCGCATCGACGTCGCCCCGCACCAGCGCGGCCGCTTCGGCTGCATAGAGCCGCCGGCTCGACAGGCTCGCCGGATGGCTGAATGCCGCGTCGCGGGTCACGGGGGTCGACACCGGCGCGCGCAGGTTCGACGCCGGTACGTCGACCCATTCGACGTCGCCGGGGCCGAGCCCGTCGAGCGACAGCGCACTGACGAAGCCGCGCAGCGCCGCCGCGCGGAAGATGTCGATGCGCTCGCCGTCGCGGCGCGGCAGGCCGATGCGGCGCCCGCGCAGGTCTTTCGGCCGCGTCAGGCCGGCTTCCGGCAGCGCGACGATCACCTGGGCCTCGTCGACCCAGGTCAGCGCGACCACACGCGTGTCGGCGCCGGACGCGCGCGCCCACAGCGCCGGAATGCTGCCGCCCTGCCGGAACGCGTTGTCGAGCGAATGATCGACGTGCGCGTGATGCAGCGCCGCGTGCTGGCTTTCCTGCAATGCGCGTACGGTGATGCCGTCGCCGGCGAATTCGCTGTCGAGCCAGCCGAGATGCGCGGCAATGCCGAGCGGCGTCGGTACCGGACAGCGCGTGTACCAGATCGACTGGACGTTGTGTGAAGCCGTGGTGCTCATGGATGCGTTCGCAAAGGAAGTCTTGAAGGGCGCGTCAGCCGCGCGGCGCGGTGAGCACCGACAGCCGCGTGATGCCCGCGTGCTCGATCGCGGCCATCAGCTTCGCGACGGTGCCGTACGGCACATGCTCGTCGGCCTGCAGGTCGAGCGCGACGTCGGGGCGGCCGGCCTTCAGCGCGGCCAGCTCGGCCGGCACCGTGTCGAGCGCGACCGCGCGCTTGTCGAGATACACGATGCCCTTGGCGTCGACGCTCACGGTGACGTTCGGCTTGCGGTCGGCCGGCGCGGTAGCGACGGTATTCGGGAGATTCACGTGTACCGCGTTGTTGAGCAGCGGCGCGGTGACGATGAAGGCGACGAGCAGCACGAGCATCACGTCGACGAGCGGCGTGATGTTGATTTCGCTGAGCACGTCGTCGTTGTCGGAAGAAGACGAGAAGGCCATTATGCGAACGCCTCCTGGCGGGTGTCGTCGGAACGGCGTGCCGGCGCGGCGCCAGGCGCGGCGGCCGGCACGCGGAAGCCGGCCTTCTGCGCGAGCGTGACGAAGTCGGTCGCGAACGCATCGAGGTCGGCCGACGCGGCCTTCACGCGACGCACGAAGAAGTTATACGCGAGCACGGCCGGCACGGCGACCGCGATGCCGATCCCGGTCGCGACGAGCGCCTCGCCGATCGGCCCGGCAACGACGTCGATGCTCGCCGACGCGCTGTGCGTGATCGCGGTCAGCGCATGGATGATGCCGAACACGGTGCCGAACAGGCCGACGAACGGCGCGGTGCTGCCGATCGACGCGAGCACCGCGAGCCCCGCTTCCTCGCGTCGGCGCGCATTGTGGATCTGCTGGCGCAGATGGCGTTCGAGCAGGTCGTGGCGGCTCCAGCTGTGTTCCAGATCGTGCGCGCTGCTCTCGTCGGCACGCCGCAGCGCGTCGAAGCCCGTCGCGGCGAGTTCGCCGACCGGGCTGTTCGCGCCGTCGAGCGCGGCCGCGTCGTGGAAGCTGTTCGCGGCCCAGAATGCACTGACGTAACGCCGGTTGCGCGCGCTCGACCGCAGGCTCTGGATCGCCTTGACGACGATCAGCGTCCACGTGACGACGGAGAAGACGACGAGCAGCCAGAGCGCGCCCTGGACGATGAAGGTGGTCGGGATACCGGTCATGATGTGAATTCCTTGGAAAATGTGGCGAGCCGCCCGGCGGGTCAGCCCAGCTTGAAATCGATCGGCACGTTGACCCAGCCGTCGACCGCTTCGTCGCCGCGCTTCGCGGGCACGAACGTCCAGCGCTTCACGGCGGCCACCGCCGCGTTGTCGAGCACGCGGCGGCCGCTGCTCGTGCGGACCTCGACGGAATCTGGCGTGCCGTTCGCGAGCACGTGCACGCGCAGCACGACGCGCCCTTCCCAGCCCTGGTCCTGCGCGAACGCCGGATAGTCGGGTGCCGGGTTACGCAGGTATGCCGCGTCGCCGATCGGCGCGGATTCGCGCACGGGTGCGGCCGGCGCGGCGGAGACGGGCGCCGGGTTCGGGATGGCAGGCGCTGCGGCGACCTGTGCCGGTGCAGCAGTCGATGCGTCGCGCGCCACCGCGGGCACGACAGCCGGAGCGGCCGCCTGATGCGCAACGGCCGCACGCGGCTTCGGCGGGGTCGGCGCCTGCTTCAACGGCTTCGGCGGCACGACCGGCGGCGGCGGATGTACGGCCTGCGGCAACGGTTCGGGCGGCCGCGTCAACTCGACCGTCATCGGCAGTGGCCTCGGCGGTTGCACGGGCGGCTCGGCGGGCGCACGCGCCGCCAATAGCGCGATGCCCGCGTGCAGCGCCGCGACGGCGAGCGCAATCGCGCCCGCGCCGCGCCAAGCGCCCGGCTGCGCAGGCCGCACGTCCTTGCGCGCAGGCGGAACCGCCGGCGGCAGCCGTGTCGCGGGCACCGCAACCGCGGCGGCCGTGCGCGCCGCGTGCCGGCGCGCCGGCGGCACGCCGTATTCGATCGCCAGTCCTGTCATGTTCGACTCCTTGCAATGACGCGCCGCGGCGCGCTACGCGACCCACGCATGGCGATGCCGGTCGATCTGCGTGAACGGCGCCGGATCGATCCATGCGCGCGCATCGAAATCGCGTTCGAGAAAGCCCCACTCGACGAGGAAATCCTTGAACGCGACCAGTCCGTCGATCGACGTCGGCGCGAGCCCCGTTTCCAGATGCCGGTGCACGTCCGCGCCGTACGCGTAGCGCACCCACTCGTCGGACGCGCGCGTTTCGCGGCCGATATAGGCGACAGTCTCCGCCGGATGGCGCGCGGCCCAGTCGCCCGCGCCGACCACGACCGACAGGAAGCGGCTCACGAGATCGGGGCGCGCATCGATCAATGCGCGATCGACGGTCAGCGTGCGCGGCGTTCCGTTGCCGATCCGCACCAGCGGATCGGGGTGCGCGCCGAGATCGATGACGACCTGCGCGTCGATCAGGTGCACGGTTTCGAGCCCTTCGACACCTTTCACGAACACCGCGTCGACCTCGCCGCGCACGAGTGCCGCGATCTCGAGCCCGTACTCGTGCGGGCCGCGCGTGAACGACGCGGGCCCGGTGCGGCGCTCGTGCGTGTCGGGCAGGTCGACCCATTCGGCGTCGCCGTGGCCGAGCCCTTCCAGTTCGAGCGCGCTCAGGAACCCCTTCAACGCGGCCGCGCGCCAGAAGTCGATGCTGATCGGATGGCGCGGCAACCCGAGCCGCCGGCCGCGCAGATCGCGCGCGGTGCGGATGCCGCGCTCGGGCAGCGTGACGATCGCCTGGAATTCGTTGGTCCACGACAGGCCGATCACGCGCGTATCGGCGCCGCGAGCCCGCGCCCACAGCGCGGGAATGTTGCCGCCCTGCCGGAACGAGTGCGGCAGGCTGTGATCGAAATGCGATTCGCGCTTGTCGGCGTCGGCCGTCTCCTGCAGCGAGTGCAGCGCGATGCCGTCCGGCCCGAACTCCTCGTCGAACCAGCCGCGATGCACGGCGATGCCGAGCGCGGTCGGCACCGGGCAGCGCGTGTACCAGAGTGCGTCGCAAGCCGTGGCCTGCGCAGCGAGTGTCGTCATGGTGAGTGTCCTTGTCGTTTGAATGTGCAGGCCCACCGCCGCGCTCAGGCGCCGGCCACGCGCAGCGCCGCCTGCGTGCCGCGTGCGTTCAGCGCGCCGTCGACGAGCGGCAGCACTTCCTCGCCCACGCGGTACGCCTCTTCCAGATGCGGGTTGCTCGCGAGGATGAACGTCGAGACGCCGATGTCGACGTATTCCGCCAGCCGCTCGGCTACCTGCTCGTGGCTGCCGACGATCACGCAACCGGGGCCGCCGCGGATCTGCGACATCCCGGCCCACAGGTTCGGGCCGACGATCAGGTCGTCGAAGTGCTGCGTGTTGCCCTGGTGCAGCGCGAACTGACGTTTCGCGCCGACCGATTCCGACTCGCCGCGCCCGCCGAAGCCGTTGTGCGTCGACGCACTCACGGTCGCGAACATCTGCCGCAGCTCGGCCCACGCCTGCTCCTCGGTCTCGCGCGCCAGGATGTCGATGCGCATGCCGAAGCGCAGGTCGCGCTCGGCGTTCTGGCGGTCGAGCGCGCGGCGCGCCGCATCGATCACCTCCTTCTGCTTCGCGAGCGGCTCGCCCCAGCTCAGGTGCACGTCGCCGTGCTTCGCGGCGACCGCGAGCGCGGCATCGCTCGCGCCGGCCAGATAGATCCGCGGCGGTGTCTGGCCGCTCAGCGGCGGCAGCAGCCCGCCGGCTTCGACGCGATAGAAGCGGCCGTCGAACGTGAACGGCGCGCCGGCCGCGACGCCCTTCACGACGTCGAGAAATTCGTCGGTGCGCGCATAGCGGCTGTCGTGATCGATGAAGTCCCCGTACGCGCGCTGGTCGGGACCGCCGCCGCCCGTGACGACGTTCCACTCGACGCGGCCGCGGCTGATCCGCTGCAGGCTCGCGGCCATCTGCGCCGCATAGACGGGATGCACGAAATGCGGCTGCAGCGCGATCAGCAGTCGCAGCCGGCGCGTCTCGCGCGCCAGCGCCGCCGCGACGACCCACGGCTCCTCGGTAAAGCGGAAGATCGGAATCAGCGCGCCGTGAAAGCCGACGATATCGGCCGCACGCGCGACTTGCGACAGGTAGTCGATGTAGCCGAAATCGTCGTCGTCGACTTTGGGCGCAACGCGCGCTGCGCGCTGGCGGTTCCATTCGCCGCGCGTATGCAGGTCGTGTGCGCGCCGGCCGTCGCCGTGCATCGGCAGGCGCCACAGAAATTCAACAGTCATCGGGATTCTCCTTGTCGGCCCGTTCGGATTGCGTGCGGCACCGGCGTGCCGCGCGTATGCAGCGCTGTTAAGCACGCGGTGTGCCAACGCGCTCGCTCGCCGACCTGCGAAGCGACCGACGAGCGCGCGCGACGCCTTGCGGGCCGGGCGTCGGCGGCAAACGGCAGGAACGCGCCCGAGGTTGCCGGCATCGCGAACACGAGGCGGCGCGGTGCTGCTGCACCGGCCGCACCGGTGCTGCATGCGCAACAGCGCTCGATGCGACTGTTGCTCACGCAACAGGCGATGCGCGGGCCGACGCGCCACGCATCGCGCGCGATGCCCGCTGCGCTTGCCGCACGGCCGTTTCCGTTCACTGGCCCGGAACTTGCAATGTGGAACGGCCCGCGCGTGCGACACCGCGCCTCGACCACGCTTACCCAGACAGGGGAATCTCACACATGACAGACAGGCCCGATTCGTCATCGGACAAGCAGCAGACGTTCTGGTACGCCCGATCGCCGGTGCCGACGCCGCTCGGCATCGCCGTGCATCTCGGCTGGCTCAACGGCGAGACGTCGGCCGACGGCGTCGCGATCCGCTCGCCGCGCGGCGCCACGCGGCACGACGTGTCGTCGATCAGCGACCACACGCTCGCGCAGTCGTTTCGCCAGGGCGGCAGCATCCCCGCGATGTGGGCGCGCTCGAACGACGCGAATACGCGCGTGATCGGGTTGTCGTGGGTCGACGAATCGCAGCTGATCCTCGCGCGCCCCGAGTCGGGCATCCGCTCCGTGAAGGCGTTGCGCGGGCGCCGGATCGCGATTCCGAGCCGCCCCGACGATCGCATCGACATCTTTCGCGCGTCGGCGCTGCGCGGCTTCGTCAATGCGCTGAGCCTCGACGGATTGACCACGCGCGACGTCGAACTCGTCGACGTGCGCGCACGCACGCTGCAGGCCGTCGGGCCGGCGCGCGCGGCGAACCTGTTCGCGTCGCCGCAAGGCTTCTCGAGCCGCGCGCTCTATGCGGCCGAAGCCGGCGCGCTGCTGCGCGGCGAAGTCGACGCGATCTACGTGAAAGGCTCGACGGGCCTCGAGATCGCGCAACTGATCGGCGCGCACGTCGTGATCGACATCGGCTTCCATCCGGAGCGCTCGATCCGCAACAACAACGGCACGCCGCGCCCGCTGACCGTCAACGCGGACGTGCTCGCGAACCATCCGGACATCGTCGCCGGCTTCCTGAAGCTCGTGGTCGCCGCCGGCGAGTGGGCGAGCGCGCATCCCGACGAAACCGCGCACTACGTGGCCGGCGAAACCGCGTCGTCGATCGACTGGGTGCGCGCCGCGTACGGCAACCAGCTGCACCGCCATCTCGGCGTCAATCTCGACGACGAATCGATCGCCGCGCTCGACGAGTTCAAGACGTTCCTGCATGCCCACGGCTTTCTGGAAGCGGACTTCGATGTCGCCGACTGGATCGACCCGCGCCCGCTTGCCGACGTGCTGCGGCCGTCGCTGCAGAAGCGCGCATGAGCCCCTTTACCGTTCACTGTCCGGGACCATCATGAAACACACGCTCTCCCTCGCTTCGCTGCGCCGCCCGCTACGCGCGCTGCTCGCCGCGCTGCCGCTGGCCGCGGCGGCGCTCGCGGCACCGGCCGCGCATGCGGAAGACGCCCCCAAGGTCGTGCGCATCGCCGTCGTCGCGTATTCGAGCGGCGGCAAGACGCAATACGCGGGCGCCTCAGCACTGATCGACGCCGACAAGTCGCTTGAAAAAGCGCTGGCGGCACGGCACGTGAAGCTGCAATGGGTGCCCGTGTCGACCGCGGCGGTCGGCACGCTCGTCAACGAGGCATTCACGAACGGCAGCATCGATTTCGCCGGTTACGGCGATTTGCCGTCGGTCGTCGTCAACGCATCGGGCACGCACACGCGCCTGATCGTGCCCGGCGGCGTCGGCAGCAACACGTATCTCGTCGTACCGGCCGGCTCGACCGCGAAATCGATCGTCGACCTCAAGGGCAAGCGCATCGCGCTCAACCGCGGCCGGCCGTGGGAAGTCACGTTCGGCAAGCTGCTCGCCGAGAACGGGCTGAAGCTGTCCGACTTCAAGATCTACAACCTCGATCCGCAGGCCGGCGCGGCGGCCGTCGCGGCCGGCCGCGTCGACGGCTTGTTCACGCTGTCCGACGCGTATTCGCTCGTCGACAAGCAGGTCGGCAAGATCATCTGGTCGACCAAGACCGCGCCCGACGACTGGAAGATGCGCGCGGAACTGTGGGCGTCCGACGATTTCGTGCGGCGCTACCCCGACATCACGCAGCTCATCGCGACGGCCTATGTCCGTGCCGCGCACTGGATCTCGCAGCCGCAGAACCGCGACGCGTACGTGAAGATCCTGAGCGCGTCCGGCCAGCCGGAAAGCATCGTCCGCCGCGAATACGCGGACGAAGCGACGCCGTGGAAGGAGCAATGGACGCCGCTCTTCACGCCGGCGCTGACCGGCCACTATCGCGACGTGATCGCATACAGCCGCCAGGCCGGCCTGACTTCCGTGCCGGTCGACGTGAACGCGCTGCTCGCGCCGACCTTCGTGTCGACCGCGCTCAAGCAGCTCGGCCTCGACGGCTACTGGCACGCCGACGCCGCGCGCGTCGCGAGCCGCTGATGCCGATGCGCGCCCTCGCGCCGAACGGCTTGCGCGCCATCCGCCTGCCCGGCATCGCGCGGCTCGGCGAACATGCGCTGTGGTGGATCACGCCCGTCGCGTTCGCCGCGCTGTGGTGGCTCGCGAGCGCGCAGCGCTGGTTTCCGCCGCAGCTCGTCGTGCCGCCCGAGCGCCTCGCGGCGACGCTGCGCACGCTGCTCGACACCGGCGAGCTGCGCGACAACCTGCTGATCACGCTGCATCGCCTCGCGCTCGGCTTCGCGATCGGCGCGACGGGCGGCGCCGCGTTCGGCATCCTGCTCGCGCGCAGCCGACTGTTCTCCGACTATCTGCGGCCGACGTTCGACCTGCTGCGGCAGGTGCCGACGCTCACGCTGATTCCGCTGCTGATCCTGCTGATCGGCGTCGAAGAACCGCTGAAGCTCGTCGTGGTCGGCAAGGCCGTGTTCTTCCCGGTTGCGCTGGCCGCATACACGGGCGTGCACGACGCGCCGCGCGATCTCGTCGAGATGGCGCGCCACTACGGGCTCGGCCGCTTCGCGCTGCTGCGCGACGTGCTGCTGCCGGCCGCGCTGCCGCCGCTGCTGACCGGCGTGCGAATCGCGCTGGCGCGCGCGTGGCTCGCGCTCGTTGCGGTCGAACTGCTCAGCGCCGACAGCGGGATCGGCCAGATGATGGAACTTGCCCGGCAGATGCTGCGGCTCGACGTGGTGCTCGTCGACGTCGCGGCGATCGGGCTGATCGGCTTCGCGCTCGACCGATCGATCGCGCTCGTGCAGCGCTACGCATTGCGCTGGCAGACGCCCGCACGCTGACCCTGACTGGATACGCTTCGGCATGACCTTCGCTACCCGCGCTTTCTCGTTCGCCCCGCTGCGCCGCCGCGCGCGCGGCTTCGTCGTGCCGGCCCTGCTGGTTGCCGCATGGCAATACGCGTCGTCCGGCGACGCGGCTCATCAATACGCGTTCGTGCCGTTGCAGCAGGTCGGCGCCGCGCTGGTCGAACTCGCACGCAGCGGTGAACTCGCGACCGATCTCGGCGCGAGCCTGCGCCGCACGACGCTCGGGCTCGGAGTCGGCGTCGCGTTCGGGCTCGTGTTCGGTGCGTCGATGGCGCGTTCGCCGCTCGCGCGCAAGCTCGCCGAGCCGGCCTTCCAGGCACTGCGCTACGTGCCGCTGCTCGGACTGATTCCGCTGCTGAGCCTGTGGGCCGGCACCGGCGAATTCGCGAAGGTGTTCATCATCGCGCTCGCCGCGTTCTACCCGATGACCACCGCCAGCTTCGACGGGCTGCGCCGCGTCGATCCGCGCTACGTCGAACTCGCGCGGTCGTATCGCCTGAGCCGGATCGGCTTGTGGCGCGACGTGCTGATTCCGGGCGCATTGCCCGACCTGTTCGCGGGCGTGCTGCAGGCCGTGCCGTTCGCGTGGATCACCGCGACCAGCAGCGAGCTGCTGTTCAACACGGGGGCCGGCGTCGGCAGCCTGATGCAGAACGCGCAGGCCGGTGCGCGCGCCGACGTGCTACTGGTGTGCGTGCTGGGCGTGACGGCGCTGGCCGTCGGGATGAGCGCGGTATGCGAGCGGGTCGCACAGCGCGCGCTGCGCTGGCGCGATCACGCCTGACGGCGCAGCCGCGCGTCGGCGTCGCCCGCATCGCCCGCTCCACCCGCATCGCGCGGCTTCAGGATGCCGAGCTGCGCGAGCCGTGCGCGCACGATGTTGCGCGATTGATCGAGCAGGCGCGACATGCGCAGCTGGTTGTGCTCGCTGTAGTCGAACACGCTGCGGTAGACGGTGTCCTCGATGTGCTGCCACAGCGCCGGCGTGCCGAGATCCAGCAGCTCGATCACCGCGTGACGCAGCGCGTCGGTCGCTTCGGCGACGTCGCGCGCACGGCGCGGCGGTGCGGCGGCCGCGCCCGGTGAATCGGCCATGTCGGGCGCGAGCGACAGCGCCGAGAACTGCAGGTCGCCGACGTCGATCGCGCCGCCCGCGCAGATCAGCACCGCATGATGGATCACGTTCTCGAGTTCGCGGATGTTGCCGGGCCACGCGTGCGTGTGCAGCCGTGCGCGTGCGGCGTCCGTGAGCGTCGGCGCGGCCACGCGCAGCCGCTTCGCGTAGGTGTCGATGAAGTGTTCGATCAGCGGCGCGATGTCGCCGGGCCGCTCGCGTAGCGGCAGCAGGCTCAGCTTCACGACGTTGAGCCGGTAGTACAGGTCCTCGCGGAAATTGCCCGCGCGCACCGCGGCTTCGAGATTCACGTTGGTGGCCGCGACGAGCCGCACGTCGATCTTCACGGTCTTGCGCGAGCCGACCGGCGTCACCTCGCGCTCCTGCAGCACGCGAAGCAGCTTGACCTGCGCGGACAGCGGCAGGTCGCCCACTTCATCGAGAAACAGCGTGCCGCGATTCGCGGATTCGAACCAGCCTGGCTGGCTGTTGATCGCGCCGGTAAACGCGCCGCGCTCGTGGCCGAACAGCTCGCTCTCGATCAGCGTCTCCGAGAACGCACCGCAGTTGACCGCGACGAACGGGCCGTCGCGGCGCTCGCTCAACGCGTGCACGAGGCGCGCGATCAGCTCCTTGCCGGTGCCGCTCTCGCCGGTGACGAGCACCGTCGCATCGCTCGGCGCGACGAGCTGGATGCGTTCGAGCAGCACCCGCGATTTGGGATCGTCGAACGTCAGTGCCTTCGCACGGATCGTGATCGCATGCGAAGTCGGGTCCGGCAAGCTGAAGATGGCCATGGCACGACCGGCGTGTTGAACGGGAGAGGTTCGACGATAGCAAGGCGCGCGCCGGCCAGGAACCAATTCATCGAGCTATCGGTATGACGGCGGCCGGATTGCGCCGCCCGCGGCGCGGCGTCACGCGAGGCCGGTCATCTTCCATTGCTGCTCGAGCGCGCCCGGGCCGAATTCGAGCGAGCCGCCGAGCGGTTCCGCGAGCGCCTGGAAATACGCGGCTTCCTCGAGGATCAGGATGTACTTCGACACGTCGAGAATCGACTTGCCCCAGAACGTCGCGCCGCCGTTCGCCTCGATGATCGCCGGGACTTCGGGGTCGCGCCGGATCGTGTCGACGATGAAGCGCGGTTCGCCGGGACGGCGATCGACGTAGACCGGAATCTCGCGGGCCCTTGTGTAGCGCGCGGCCGGCGCATAGCGGATCGGCAGCGGACGATGCGCGCTCGCCCACGCGCCGAGGTACGGGCCGTGCACGTGAATCACGACGTCGACTTCCGCTACCTCGCGGAATACGCCCGCATAACGCGGCCCGTTGGCGCCCGCGCGCGCATCGCCGTGCAGCACGTCGCCGTCGAGCGTCACGACGACCGGCTGGATCTCCTGAGACGCAGCCCACGGGCTCGGCGCCGACAGCGCGACGACGAGTTCCGTGCCCGGCACGCGTTGAAACGCCTGGAACGTGTTGGTGGCGGACAGCGTGCGCGTTTCCTTCAGCACGCGCGCGGCCTGCGCGAATTCGCGCGCGGCGCGCTCGACGAATGCCACGAGTTCGCCGCCGTCGATGGCTTGGGTGACGGACATGAGTACGGTTTCCTTGATCGGGTGGACGGATGGGCTCGCGTCGCAACGCCGCGACGCACGGCAACCGGATCAGCAGCAATCGTGCCAGCCGGGCACGCGAGCGTCGCATGCGTGCGCCACCGCGCGGGCGTGCCGTGTGCGCGCCGTGGACGAACCGCGCGGCGCGATACGTGTGTCGGCATCTGTTGCGGGAGCAACAACCGGCGAGCCCGGATTGCTGCGCGAGACGCAGCCGGCGCCTGCGCGCGCCGCACGCCGCGCGCGGGCGTTTCCCCGTCGTGCCGCACGCCGCGCGTGCCGCTCACGCGCTGCACTCGCGCTGCACTCGCGCTGCGCCCGCGCTGCCCCCGCGCTGGTTCAAAACTTGCGTCGTGGTCGGCCCGCGCCGGGCACTGCCCGGCGCGTCCGATCCGATCTCACCGACTTCCATCCGACCATGACGCTCCTCCCCCTGCGCGGCTTCGCTGCGCGCACGCTGCTGGTTTCGGCGCTCGCCGTGCCGTCCCTCGTTTCGCATGCGGCTTCGCCCGGCCGCGTTCCCGCGCCCGATCCGTTGCAGGGCGACGGTCACGTATCCGCGTTCTACACGTGGGACCGCGACGTTCCGGCGACGCCCGGCGTGCTGCTGCGCACCGAAGCACTGCCCGCGACGCTCGGGCTCGCGAGCGCCGGACGGCAACTGCGCATCCTGTATGCGTCGACCGACGGCGTCGGCGGCCGCGCGCCGATCGCCGTATCGGGCGCGCTGTTCGTGCCGCGCGGTACGCCGCCGGCCGGCGGCTGGCCGATCGTCGCGTGGGCACACGGCACATTCGGGATGGCCGACATCTGCGCGCCGTCGTGGTTCGGCCGCTCGTATCGCGACGTGCGCTACCTGAACGCATGGCTTCAACAAGGATTCGCGGTCGTCGCGACCGACTATCAGGGGCTCGGCACACCGGGCCCAAATCCGCAGCTCAACAACCGCTCGAACAGCTACACGCTGCTCGACAGCGTGCGTGCGGTGCTGGGCGGCGTGCCGGGCCTCGCGAACGAAGTCGTGCTCGTCGGCCAGTCGCAGGGCGGCTCGGCCGTATTCGCGGCGGCCGGCTACGCCCCCGTCTATGCACCGGAACTCGCGATCCGCGCGACCGTCGCGACCGGGACGATCTACAACGCGTCGCGCGCCACGCTCGCGTCGCTCCCGAAGTTCGAAACCGCATACCGGCGCGATCCCGAGCGCGTCGATCCTACGCTCGCGTACCAGTTCTACTCGGTGCTGTCCGCGCAGCAGATCGACCCGTCGCTGCGCGCGGACGAAGTGCTGACCGACACCGCGCTGCCGATCCTCGAACAGGCGCGCATCGGTTGCCTGGCGTCGCTCGAGGACGATGCGGCGCTCGCGCACCTCACCCACGCGAACGCCGTGAAGCCGGGCGGCGATGCGCGTCTGAAGACGTGGTGGGACGAATACCTGAAATATCCGACGCTGAAGATCGCCACGCCCGTGTTCATCGGCGCGGGCGCGGACGACGGGCTCGCACCGCTCGAGCTCGCGCTCGCGAAGGATGCGTGCGCGGCGGGCACGACGGTCGAGGCGCACCTGTATGCGGGCCGCGAACACAACGGCACCGTCAACGCATCGCTTGCCGACTCGATTCCGTTCGTGAAGCGCGTGCTCGCCGGCGCGACGATCCGCCCGGTTTGCACGCCGGCCGCGCAGCAGGCCGACGCGCAATAGCCGGCAGCACGTGCTTTGCATGACGGCGCGAATGCTTTCCCGGAATCGACGCATGGGCTGCATCGTCGCGGCAGGCGCGTCCATAGCGCCTGCACGCAAATGCATTTCGGAATCCGTTATTGGATCGCGCCGTCGCGCGTTTTTATACTCGTCAGCACTCTCTGCTAAAGAGTGCCAGCCAATTTCGACACAACAGAACAGGACGGACAGATGAGCCTACGCCCCTTGCACGACCGGGTCATCGTGAAGCGACTCGACCAGGAAACCACCACCGCCTCGGGCATCGTGATCCCCGACAGCGCCGCGGAAAAGCCCGACCAGGGCGAAGTGATTGCCGTCGGCCCCGGCCGCAAGGACGCGGACGGCCAGCGCATCGTGCCCGACCTGCAGGTCGGCGAACGCGTGCTGTTCGGCAAGTACGCGGGCCAGGCGGTCAAGGTGGACGGCAATGAATTCCTCGTGCTGCGCGAGGAAGACATCGTCGCGGTCGTCAATCAATAACGGAGTGCAAATCATGGCAGCGAAGGAAATCATTTTCAGCGACGTCGCACGTGCGAAGCTGACCGAAGGCGTCAACATTCTCGCGAACGCGGTGAAGGTCACGCTCGGGCCGAAGGGCCGCAACGTCGTGCTCGAACGCAGCTTCGGCGCGCCCGTCGTCACCAAGGACGGCGTGTCGGTCGCGAAGGAAATCGAACTCGCGGACAAGCTGCAGAACATCGGCGCGCAGCTCGTGAAGGAAGTCGCGTCGCGCACCAGCGACGCCGCCGGCGACGGCACGACGACGGCCACCGTGCTCGCGCAGGCGATCGTGCGTGAAGGCCAGAAATACGTCGCGGCCGGGCTCAACCCGCTCGACCTGAAGCGCGGCATCGACAAGGCGGTGGCAGCGGCCGTCGACGAGCTGAAGAAGATCAGCAAGCCGACCACCACCAGCAAGGAAATCGCGCAGGTCGCGACGATCTCCGCGAACGGCGAGGAATCGATCGGCCAGCGCATCGCCGAGGCGATCGACCGCGTCGGCAAGGAAGGCGTGATCACCGTCGAGGACGGCAAGTCGCTCGCCGACGAGCTCGACGTCGTCGAAGGGCTGCAGTTCGACCGCGGCTACCTGTCGCCGTACTTCATCAACAACGCCGACAAGCAGATCGCCGAGATCGAGAACCCGTACATCCTGCTGCACGACAAGAAGATCTCGAACATCCGCGACCTGCTGCCGGTGCTGGAGCAGGTCGCGAAGTCGGGCCGGCCGCTGCTGATCATCGCGGAAGACGTCGAAGGCGAAGCGCTCGCGACGCTGGTCGTGAACAACATCCGCGGCATCCTGAAGACGGTCGCGGTCAAGGCGCCGGGCTTCGGCGATCGCCGCAAGGCGCTGCTGGAAGACATCGCGATCCTGACCGGCGGCCAGGTCGTCGCCGAGGAAACGGGCCTCACGCTCGAGAAGGCGACGCTCGCCGAACTCGGCCAGGCCAAGCGCATCGAGGTCGGCAAGGAAAACACGACCGTGATCGACGGCGCGGGCGACGCGAAGAACATCGAGGCCCGCGTGAAGCAGATCCGCGTGCAGATCGAGGAAGCGACCTCCGACTACGATCGTGAAAAGCTGCAGGAACGCGTGGCCAAGCTCGCGGGCGGCGTCGCCGTGATCAAGGTCGGCGGCGCGACCGAGATCGAAGTGAAGGAGAAGAAGGACCGCGTCGACGACGCGCTGCACGCGACGCGCGCGGCCGTCGAGGAAGGCATCGTGCCGGGCGGCGGCGTCGCGCTGATCCGCGTGCGGCAGGCGATCCGCGCACTCAAGGGCGCGAACGCCGACCAGGATGCGGGCGTCAAGATCGTGCTGCGCGCGCTCGAGGAACCGCTGCGCCAGATCGTCACGAACGCGGGCGAGGAAGCGAGCGTGGTCGTCGCGAAGGTCGCGGAAGGCACGGGCAACTTCGGCTACAACGCGCAGACGGGCGAATACGGCGACCTCGTCGAGTCGGGCGTGCTCGATCCGACCAAGGTCACGCGCACGGCGCTGCAGAACGCGGCATCGGTCGCGGGGCTGCTGCTGACGACCGACGCGACCGTGTTCGAAGCGCCGAAGGATGCGGCGCCGGCCGCGGTGCCGGGCGGGCCGGGTGCGGGCGGGCCCGGGTTCGATTTCTGACATCGCTGTGCGCGGCCGCCCGAACCGGGCAACCGCGTTTCGATCCACGACGCGTGGCGGCACCGGTCGCCACGCGTTTTTTCATGCGTGAACGCCGCGCGCGCCGTCGTCAGAACATCTGGCGCAGGCCGATCGCGGCCCCGACGTTGTTGGTCCTGCCGATCTGGTCGACCTTGCCGGTGAGCCGGTTGGTGGCGCCCGGATAGTCGGCCGCGAACGCGCCGTTGCCGCGCGCGAAATCGACCGTGCCGTATACCTCGGTGTGCTTCGACAGCGCATATTCGGCCAGCACGGTCGCCGAGTAGTTGATCCCGGAGCCGAGCGTGCCGTCGAGCCGCTCCGCATTGCGCGCGTGGCCGTAATAGCCGGCCACCGTGATCAGCAGCGGCGCGGTAGCCTGCCAGTTCGCGCCGACGTAGAACGTATCGTCGATACGATTCGGGCTGCCGCCACCGAGCGTGGGCGCGCCGGCCTGCTGCATGTTGAAGTCGGTCGTACCCGTCTTGTCCTGCCCGTGCAGCCAGCCGGCCAGCAGGCGCACGGACGGCGTGACCTGGTACGCACCGCTCACGTGCAGGAAGTTCACCTTCGCGCCGTTGACCGCGCTGCCGTTCACGGACGATACCGAGGTCTGCTGGAAGCCGGCGTTGATCGACGCGGGCCCTTGCGCGTAGGTCAGCTCGACACCGTACGTGCTGTCGAGACCCATTGCACCGGCATGATTGCCGAACCCGTAGATCGCATCGACGCTGAAGCCGTTGGTCGAGAACTTGTACTTCACCGAGTTCGCCACCGTCAGGTAGTTGCCGATGCCGTTGTACGCCCAGCTGTCCTGCCAGTAGTCGCCGACGGTCATCGGGTCGAACACGTCGCCCATCGTGTCGTACAGCGGCGCGTACTGGTTGCCGAAGGTCAGCGAGCCGTACCGGTCGCTCGCCAGGCCGACGTATGCCTGCCGGCTGAACAGCGTGTTCGCGACGTGCAGTCTGCCGTCGCCGAGCTCGAAGCCGTTCTCGAGACGGAAGATCGCCGCAAGGCCGCCGCCGAGATCCTCGCTGCCACGCAAGCCCCAGCGGCTGTGCGTTTCCGGGCCGACCGTCATGCCGACCAGGTCCCGGCCGTCGGGGCCGGCGTTCGTCTGATAGCGGATCGCCGTATCGACGAGGCCATACAACGTGACGGAACTCTGCGCAAAGGCGGGTGATGCCGCTGCTACGGCGAACACCGCGCCGACACCACCGGATACGACGATGCGGTTCATGAAAGGCCTCCCTGAGCGATTGATTTTGTAAGCAGTCCGACAGCATTTGCGGCTGGCGGACGGTACTGCGCTCGGGAGAATAATCGGTCATATTCGCGACACCTATTGCCGATTCCGGATTGCACCTTTCCAACGCGCTCAACAATGGCGGCGGCGTGCGGCGCACGCCCGCCGGCCGGTGCCGAAGCGACCGCGCGGCGCCATCGACGGCACGCCGGGGTAAGATGAACGCTCCTTCCGCCGCTTCGCCGCCCGCGCCATGTCGACCACCATCAACACCCTGCTGCCGCTCGCCGGCGTCCTGCTGCTCAGCGTGGCCAGCCCCGGCCCGAACTTCGTGATCGTCACGTCCACCGCGCTCGCGCAGCGCCGCGCCGGCGTGATGACCGGGCTCGGCCTCGCCGCCGCATCGGGCACCTGGGCCGCGATCGCGATTGCCGGCCTCGGCCTGCTCGTGACCCACGTCGCCTGGGTGCACACCGCGCTGCGACTGGCAGGCGCCACGTACCTGATCTGGCTCGGCCTGAAGATGGTGCTGAGCGCACGCAAGCCGCTCGCCGTGTCCGCGCCGCCCGCGTCCTCCGGCTGGCAGGCCGCGAAGAAGGGCTACGTGGTCAGCATGACGAACCCGAAATCCGTCGCGTTCTACGGCAGCATCTTCGCGTTGATGGTGCCGGCGCATACGCCGGTGTGGCTCGATCTCACGGTCGTCGTGCTGTCGATCGGGATTTCGGGCGCGTGGTACTGCGCGATGGCGCTGCTCGCATCGCATCCGTCGGTGCGCCGGCTGCTGATCCGGCGCAAGGCCGTGCTCGACACGACGGCCGGGCTGCTGCTGATGGGGCTCGGCGGGCGCATGCTGGCCGGGCGCTGAGCGCCGTCGCGCTGCCGCATCGCCACGAAAAAAGGCCGCTTGCGACGCCCCGTTGCCGGGAGTCGCAAGCGGCCTTTCCGCATGCCGCGCGCCTCAGCGCCGTGCCGCCAGCCTTCTCACGACACTCACGAGCGCATCGACCTCATCGCACGTGTTGTAGAACGCCAGCGACGGCCGCACCGTCGCCTCGAGCCCGAAGCGCCGCAGGATCGGCTGCGCGCAGTGATGCCCCGAGCGCACCGCGATGCCCTCTTCGTTCAGCGCCTGCCCGACTTCCTCGGTCTCATAGCCCTTCAGCACGAACGACAGCACGCTCGCCTTGTCGCGCGCGGTGCCGACGAGCCGCACGCCCGGCACCGGCGCGAGCACGCTCGTCGCATACGCGAGCAGGTCGTGCTCGTAACGCGCGATGTTCTCGATGCCGACGCGGTTCACATAGTCGAGCGCCGCGCCGAGCCCCACCGCGTCCGCGATGTTGCCGGTGCCGGCCTCGAAGCGGTTCGGCGGCGGCTGGAACACCGTGCGCTCGAACGTCACGTCCGCGATCATGTTGCCGCCGCCCTGCCAGGGCGGCATGTCGTCGAGGATCGCGCGCTTGCCGTACACGACGCCGATGCCGGTCGGCCCGTAGATCTTGTGCCCGGAGAACACGAAGAAATCCGCATCGAGCGCCTGCACGTCGACGCGCATGTGCGAGATCGACTGCGCGCCGTCGACCAGCGCCTTCGCGCCCGCGCGATGCGCGAGATCGACGATCTCCTTCACCGGCACGACCGTGCCGAGCGCATTCGACACCTGCGTGACGGACACGATCCTGGTGCGGTCGTTGAGCAGCTTCCGGTATTCGTCGAGCAGCACCTGCCCCGAATCGTCGACCGGAATCACGCGCAGCTTCGCGCCCTTGAGCGCGGCAAGCTGCTGCCACGGCACGATGTTCGCGTGATGCTCGAGGTTCGACACGATGATCTCGTCGCCTTCGCCGACGTTCTGCACGCCCCACGACTTCGCGATCAGGTTGATCGCCTCGGTGGTGCCGCGCACGAACACGATCTCGTCCGGCGACGACGCTCCGATGAAGCGCTGCACCGTTTCCCGCGCATGCTCGTACGCATCCGTCGCACGGCCGGCCAATGCATGTGCCGCCCGGTGAATGTTCGAGTTCTCGTGCGCATAGAAATACGCGAGTCGGTCGATCACGGCCTGCGGCTTGTGCGTCGTCGCCGCGTTGTCGAACCAGACGAGCTGCTTGCCGTTCACGCGCTCCTGCAGGATCGGGAAGTCGCGGCGGATCGCGTTCACGTCGAACGGCGGGTGTGCGCCGCGATACAACTGGCCTTGCGGCTCGGCCGCACGCGTATCGTCGATGAAGTAACGCGGCACCTCGCCGCCCGATGCGCGCGACACCGGCACGTCGCGCTGCACGGCGAGCAGTTCGCGCAGCGCATCGTCCCCCGGCAGCCCGAACGCTTCCGGCGACGCGAGGCCGTTCGACGGCACGACGATGTCCTGCGGCGTCGCCTGCCAGCCCTGCCGCGAGCCGTCGGTGAAGTAAAACGGCGACGCGGCCGGCGCGGCCTGCACCGCGCCCTCCGACACCGCCGCCTGCGCCTGCGGCACGCCGAGCGCCGCGCCGCCGACGCGCGGCTCGAACGCGGGCGCGATCGACACCGCGTTGTCGGGCAGCCCGTTTTGCGCGGCCGCGTGCGGCGCGAGCGCGGGCACGCGATTGCCGAGCGACAGCACGTGCGTCGGCGCGGACGGCGCGAGGTTCGTGCCGGGCGCCTTGCCTTGCGGCAGCGCGAGGCCCGGCACGCCGGTGCCCGTGCCGCCCGGCCCCGCGAGCGGCGAGCCGCCCGGCGCCGGATTGCTCACCGACGCGAGGATCGGCGCGGCAGCCGGCAGCGCCGACGGCACGCCGCCGACCGCCCCGCTGCCCGCCGACAGCCCGGGCGCGGTGGCCTGCCCGGGCGGCGTCGCGAAGAACTCGGACGCGAGCCGCGCGAGCGCCGCCGGATCGGGCAGGCCGGCCGGCAGCGGCGCGTGCGGCAACGCGAGCGCGTCGCTGCCGGCCGAGCCGGGATTAACGGTAGGTGTCGGGATAGTCATGGTACTTGGCGATTTCGACGTCATCGAGGACAGCCAGCGCATCCGGCGAATGGACCGCGAGCGAGCAGTACAGCGAGATCAGGTACGACGCGATCGCCTGGTTGTTGATCCCCATGAAGCGCACCGACAGGCCCGGCCCCTGCTCGCCCGCGACGCCCGGCTGATAGAGGCCGACCACGCCCTGGCGCTTGTCGCCGACGCGCAGCAGCAGGATCTTGGTCTTGCCGTCCGCGACCGGAACCTTGTCCGACGGGATCAGCGGAATGCCGCGCCACGTGAGGAACTGCGAGCCGAACAGGCTGACCGTCGGCGGCGGCACGCCGCGCCGCGTGCATTCGCGGCCGAACGCGGCGATCGCGAGCGGGTGCGTGAGGAAGAACGCCGGTTCCTTCCATACCTTGGTCAGCAGTTCGTCGAGGTCGTCCGGCGTCGGCGCGCCCGTCAGCGGGAAAATCCGCTGTTCGTCGGTCACGTTCGCGAGCAGCCCGTAGTCCGGGTTGTTGATCAGCTGGCTTTCCTGCAGTTCCTTGATCGTCTCGATCGTCAGGCGCAGCTGTTCCTTGATCTGGTCATGAGGACTGCTATAGAGATCGGAGATCCGCGTATGCACGTCGAGCACCGTGCTCACCGCGTTCAGGAAATACTCGCGCGGTTGTTCCTCGTACGGCACGAAGGTCTGCGGCAGCACGCTTTCGTCCTCGAGCTGCGTGCACGCGGCGCGCACGGCTTCCGGGTTCTTCACCTGGTTCAGGCGGTAGATGCCGGCCTCGACCGGCACCCACTGCAGCAGATGGGTCAGCCAGCGCGGCGTAATCGTGGAAAGCTGCGGGACGGTCTTGGTAGCGTTCGCTAGTTGGCGGGCGGCGTGATCGCTCAGCGCGGCCGTGCCGCTTGCAACGGTCGACATGTGTGGCTCCGGGTTCTTAAGATGAAAAACGGGATTGCTTATGACGCTGGGTGATTATCGGAAGCACGCACCTGCCGGCTCAACATGCTATAGCCGTCACGCGGCACCACCGAACGGGAAAGGAAGCGGAATGCGTCAGGCGACGGACACGCCGGGCAACAGCGTCGAGATCGACACGTCGAACGCGCGCGCGATCTTGTCGGCGGTGACGATCGAGGCAATCGCCTCGCCGCGCTCGATCTCGCCGACGTACGAGCGGTTCAGCCCCGCGTGTTCGGCGAGCTGCTCCTGCGACCACGTGCGCGCCTCGCGCAGCTTGCGCACGTTGGCGCCGAAGTGCTGGATCAGGTCGCTCATGTCGTTACCTGTGCGTCGGGCACCGGCTCGGCCGGCTCGCTCCGCGCGCGCGGCGCGGCATTCGCCTCGCTGCGCAGCACGGCCTGCGTGATGTTCGCGCCCGCCGGCACGTCCTGCGTGAGCCACACGTTGCCGCCGATCACCGCGCCGCGGCCGATCGTCACGCGGCCGAGGATCGTTGCGCCCGCATAGATCACCACGTCGTCCTCGACAATCGGATGGCGCGCGAGCCCCTTCTCCAGATGACCGGCCGCATCGCGCGGGAAGCGCTTCGCGCCGAGCGTGACGGCCTGGTACACGCGCACGCGCTCGCCGATGATCGCGGTCTCGCCGATCACGACGCCCGTGCCGTGGTCGATGAAGAAGCCGCCGCCGATCCGCGCGCCCGGGTGAATGTCGATGCCGGTTTCCGCATGCGCCTGCTCGGCGATGATCCGCGCGAGCAGCGGCAGCCCGAGCCGGTACAGTTCGTGCGCGAGCCGGTGGTGGATCATCGCGAGAATGCCGGGATAGCACAGCAGCACTTCGTCGACGCTGCCCGCCGCCGGATCGCCGTGGAACGCGGCCAGCACGTCGCTGTCGAGCAGCCGGCGGATGTCGGGCAGGCGTGCCGCGAAGGCCTGCACGGCCGTGGCGGCCGCTTCGTCGATCTGCGCGTCGGCGTTGCGTTGCCGCGCCGCGTAGCGCAGCTCGAGCGTCACCTGCGCAAGCAGCGCGTTCAGCGCCGCGTCGAGCGCGTGAGCCACATAGAAGTTCTCGCTCTCCTGCCGCAGGTCGGGCGGCCCGAGCCGCATCGGGAACAGCACGCCCTTGAGTGCGCCGATGATCTGTGCGAGCGCCTCGCGCGCCGGCAGGTCGCGCCCGCCCGGTTCGAGCGAGCGCCGCTGCTTCTCGCGCCACGCGCGGCGCACGGTCTGGAGCGACTGAACGATGTCGTCGATATCGAATGCGGCCATGCTGACTTCTCCCCGTAACGGCCGTGACTCAGTCCTGCGCCCACGGCAGGCCGCGATGGCGCCAGCCGTTGCTGCCGCCGCGATGCTGCTGTTCGTCGAGGTCGCCCTCGAACCCTTCGAGCACGTTGAATACCTGCGTGAAGCCGCCTTTGGCCGCGGCCTCGGCTGCCTGCGCGGAGCGGTTGCCGCTGCGGCAGAGCAACAGCACGACCGCGTCCTTGCCGGTCTTCGCTTCCAGTTCGCGCACGAAGCGCGGGTTGCGCGTCAGGCTCGTGCCGGTCGCCCACGGCACGTGCAGCGACTCCGGCACGTGGCCGACGAATTTCCGTTCTTCCGCGGTGCGCACGTCGACCAGCAACGCGTCGCCGGCGGAAAAGAGCGCCCACGCGGCTTCCGGCGCCACGCCGCCCGCGTACGGCGTGCCCGCCGCTGCGGCCGCCGCGCGGGCGTCTTCGAGCGCCTGCTGGGCGGCGGTTCGTTCTTCCAATGCAAACGTCATCACGCTTCCTTGTTCTCGCAGATTCGTATGATCAAACATGCCGGGAATGCGGCCGGTGCAGCTTGCGTGCTGTCTATAGCCGTCAGCCCCACTATGCGAGCGCGCTTGGGGAAGCAGAACCAATAAAAATTCATTTCCTAATCAGCAGCGCGTGAAATGCAATAGCAGACGCGCGCAATTGGGGCGGATTCGTGCGGAGGACGGGGAGCGACGGCCGTTCGATGTCGCGCATCGAAGGTTTTTGAAAGGATCGGCGGCGGCGAAGCCGGGAACGATGCCGCACGCGACGCGCGCCGCGCGTCGTGATGGAATCCGCAATGGAATCGTGCGCCGGGTCGAACGGCGCACGCTTCAATGAATCGGCAAACGGCAGGCGGCCGGCGCGGTGCATCGTCGGCGCACCACGCCCGTCACCGCATCAGCGGCCCGGATCGTCGCCGCGGGCAATCGCGCGATCCACCTCGTCGGCCTGCCGGCGCACGTCGTCGGGGCGATGCTCGACCACCGCGTTGATCGCCGGGTTCACTCACTGCGCATCCTGCTTCGCACGTTCCGCGGCCGCGATGATCGCGTCGGCCACGGCTTTCGGCTGGCTCAGCATCGCGACGTGGCTGCCGTTCACACGCGTGACCGTCGCGCCGATCCGCTTCGCCATCGCCTCCTGCAGCTTCGGATCGATCATCCGGTCCTGCGTCGCGACGACGAACGACGACGGCTTCGCATGCCACGCGGCCTGCGCGACCTTCTCCGAAATGCAGCCACCGTACCACGGCCCCTGCGTCGCCGCGACGACGCGCTGCTGCGCGGGCGGCAGGTCCGGTGCGAAATCCTGTGCGATCGCCTTGTCCGACAGCGTCGCGAAACCGCCCGCATCGTTGCGCAACTCGCCGGCCCACGACGGTGCCGGCAGCCCCTGCGTGACGTCGGCGATCGACTGGCCGTTGTCCGGCGCGAACGCGGCGACGTAGACGAGCGACTTCACCTTGTCGTCGTTGCCCGCATCGCTGATCACGACACCGGCCCACGAATGGCCGACCAGCACGACGGGCCCCTTCTGCTCGTCGATCGCGCGCTTCGTCGCGGCCGCGTCGGCGGCGAGCGAGCTCAGCGGGTTCTGCACCGATACGACATGCAGGCCGCGCGCTTCGAGCAGCGGAATCACGCGGTTCCAGCTCGACCCGTCGGCGAACGCGCCGTGCACCAGCACGACGTTCGTGCCCTTCAGGTCTTCCTTGGGCGCCGCCTGCGCCGCGACCGCACCGAACAGCCCGCCGAGCACCGCCGCGGACACCAGAACCCGTTTCGTCAAACCGACCATCGTCATGCTCCTTTTCATCGTGTTGTGCATCTGAAGTGTTTCCGATGCGGCCGCGCCGCTCGTCTCCCGGGCGCGGCCGCGGATCACGAGTGCGCGTACAGATCGTCAGCGTCCGTGCGCGCGTTCCGTGCGGCGCGCTGGTCGGCCGCGGCGTAGCGGGAGGCCGGCGCCGACGCGGCAGCCACGTTGTCGTCCTGCGACTTCGACGGGCCATTCTGGTCGGAGCGCGCGACCTGCTGCGCTGCGATAACGTTCTGTGCGGCGGCGATATCGTCCGGGTAACGCGCGTCGCTGCCGGCCGGGTTGTAGCCGGCCTGCTCGAGCCGGACGAGGTCGGCGCGCACATCGGCGCGCGTGAGGCCGTGGCCGGCATCGGCGAACGACAAGACGGGGATCGAAGCGAGTACGGCAACTGCGAGGATTCGAGCGGCTTTCATGAGATTTCTCCTGGAAGGAAGGTGGGGTATCGATCACTCGGCATCCGGTGCGAACGCTTGGCACCGAACGTTTTCTGCATGTCGACAGTAGAACCCGCTCACGTATCCGGGATGTTTCCAAAACTCGCCTTCAGTGCAATCCGATGTTTCCGGAGCCTCGATAGATACAGTGCGATACAAATCCGTCAGCATCGCCACGTACACACGGACGATAGCGATTCGAGCGCTTCCAAGTACGGACGCGATGTCATGCGCAGCTGTGTCATGAGGCCGATTCGCCGGATGGTCGCCTGTCGGACGACAGCGAATCGCACGGCCACGCTCTACGTCAGCAGCGAAGCCATGCGACCGATTCGGGCCTGAAACACATTCTGACAATCCGTGTCCGTTATCACGGGCTCCGCGCGGAGTTTTCGGGCGGCCGCGTCTTTCATGCGCGCCGATTCAGTATGCTCGCCGCCTGATCACGTTTCCCTCTTGCTTCGGACACTTATCTTTTCATTCCGTGTCGGTCCGATGGCGGTGGAACGCATCCCGCATGTTGAGGAGTCTGGATGACCGATTCAATTTTCGATCCTCGATCGGAAGCAAACACGCGCAATGACGAACCCGTCGCGCACGCGGCTGCGCCTGACGCGCCCGCATCTCGGCCGGCACCGCCGCCGATCGTCGTCGGCCGCGTCGAAGGCGTGACGATGTTTGCGAAGAACACGCCGCTCATCTGTCTCAAGCAGATGCCCTTGCCCGGTATCGTGATCTTCGTTCATGGGGTGAACTCGGAGGGCGAATGGTTCGAGGCGTCGGAGGAAGGGCTGTGCAAAGGCCTGAACCGCAGGCTCGGGCGTCTGGACGATCAGATGATGTATCACGGTATCGATGCGGGGCAATTGACGCCCGCGAAGTACACGGAGAGTGTGACGCCGGATGGGTTTCTGAACCCTGATTTGCTGGCAGACAATTACATCAAGCCCGAGCCGTCGTTCTCGCCCGTCATTCATTTCCGCTGGGGCTATCGCGCGACTGCCGCGGAATTGAAGGAGTACGGCGACAAGATCTTCCTGAACGAGAAGGACTATTGGGGCGGCGGCCCGTTCACGAACGGCTGTGCCAGTCTGCCCGATCTTTGGCACGGCGGTCTGGACGATCGAACGATGGGCTGGATGACCGTGCAAGGCATCAATCCGACCAACCGGCCACTGTATCGCGCGCCGCCTCGAGCGTATGGCGTACTCGCCGCGTTGCGCCTTGCCAGGCTGATCGAGTCGATTCGCCGAATGCAGGCCGATGT